>CAZJLQ010000249.1:0-2921 GCA_964546675.1 uncultured Synechococcus sp. | reverse complement strand
TCCTGATCACCGAACCGGCGATGCAGCAGCTGGCCAAGCTGTGTGGCGAACAGGGCGAGAACCAGGTGCTGCGCGTCGGGGTTCGGTCCGGGGGCTGCAGCGGCATGAGCTACACGATGGATTTCGTGCCCGCCTCCGACACCCTCGACGACGACGAGACCTATGAGTACGTCACCCCTGAAGGCAGCAGTTTTCGCGTGATCTGCGATCCAAAAAGCTTGCTTTATATCTACGGGATGCAGCTGGATTTCAGTACAGCGCTGATCGGCGGCGGATTTAACTTCACCAACCCCAACGCCACGCAGACCTGTGGATGTGGCAGCTCCTTCGCGGTCTGAACCGCATGGGAATCTGAAGGACCCGTCACCCGCCACAGCCTCGATGGAGTCCAGCCAGGAGAATCTGTTCGACGAAGCCATGGCCCGGTACCAGGCCGGAGCTGCTGCGGAGGAAATTCTTCCAACGTTTCTCAGCATCACCGAAGCCGCTCCACGTCAGTCCGCGGGGTGGACTTGCCTCTCGTGGCTGCAGCTTCTGTGCGATCAACCGGAGGAAGCTCTTCGCTCCGCACGTTTCGCCGTCAAACTCAACGGGCAAGACCCACAAGCGCGCATCAATCTCAGCTTGGCTCTGCTCGAAACCCAATCCAAAGGCGTGCGCGATCACATCCAGGTGGTGCAGAAAGTTGTCGCTTTTGCGCCGGAGATGACCAAAGATCTTCAAACATCGATCGAGGATGGCCTGAAGCGCAAGCCGGACTGGAAAGCACTTCAAAAAGTCAAAGCCTGGCTCGATCTCTAAAACAAAAAGCGCCCTCAAAAGCGAGCAACATGCTCCCGCATCAAGAGCCCGACCTGGACTGCATCACTGGAGTTCCAACCGTCTTGTCCTGACCTGGCAGCGTCATGTCTGATCCTGATTGACAACCGCTCCAGGGCCCCACGAAGACGGTTGCCAACGCCACGGCATTCCTGATCCCTTCCTAATCAATGTGGTGAATGGCCCGGATTCTGTTACTCAGCAATGGTCATGGCGAAGACCTCTCTGGCGCATTGCTGGGACAGGAGCTGCGCGAGCTTGGCCATGACGTGCACGCCCTCCCCTTAGCCGGTTTGGGACGCCCTTATCTGCAGGCCGAACTTCCCTTGCTTGGCCGCAGCCATGAATTCAGCACAGGAGGAATCGGCTACACCAGCTTGAAGGGACGCCTGACCGAAGTGCTCCAAGGGCAGATCTTCTATTTGTTCCGTCGACTGATTCGACTGCTGCGCCATGCCGATCGCTTTGATCTGATCGTGGTGGTGGGGGATGTGATTCCAGTGATCGCCGCCTGGTTGAGCCAGCGTCCGGTAGCGACTTATCTGGTTGCCTACTCAAGCCACTACGAGGGACGACTGCGCTTGCCCTGGCCCTGTGGAACCCTGCTGTCGAGCCGACGGTTCCAGGCTGTGTTCAGCCGCGATCAGCTCACTGCAGACGACCTGAGTGAGCAGCTGCAACGACCGGTGGTCTTCCTCGGCAATCCGTTCATGGACACGGTGCTCCAGCCAGCGCCAGCCCTGCCGCCGGCCCACTCCCGCATCGGACTGTTACCCGGCAGCCGCCGTCCAGAACTGGAGCACAACCTGCAACTGTTGCTGGCTGTCGTGGAACGCCTGACCGCTGCGCCGGACCTGACCCTGGATCTTGCTCTGGTGCCCAGCCTCAGCGATGCTGAGCTGGACGCATGGGCGGCCCATGGTGGATGGCGGTTCAAGGGCGGCAAACTTGAACACCCAACGGGCTTAAGCGTTCACGTGCATCGCGGTGCCTTTCAGGCGGTGCTCCAAAGCAGCGACCTGTTGATCTGCATGGCAGGCACTGCTACGGAGCAGGCGGTGGGGCTGGCTCGCCCGGTGCTGCAAGTGCCGGGGCATGGTCCGCAATTCACTGCGGCCTTCGCTGAAGCCCAGCGCCGCTTGCTGGGGCCAACGGTGTTTTGCGCCGATGGAGACGCCGGCAGCGACGCCAACCTCAACGGCTCAGCCCAGCTCGCCCTCCAGTTGCTGGAGCGGAGCCAAACAGATCGTGCTCTGACGAAGCAGTGCCGAATGGAGGCACAGCGCCGTCTGGGCAGCAGCGGTGGTGGACGGAGAATGGCAGATGCCATTTCCGCCATCGCGCACAGGTCTGAACAATGACCGCCCCCACCGAACCAACCTGGAAGCGCTGGCTGGATCGCCTCTTGATGCTCAATGTGCTGGTGGTGTTCCTGGGAGCGGGCTTCTTCGGAGTTGCCGTGATGGCCCAGACCCAGGGACAGAATCAGCCGATGGATCTGTTTCAGCGGCTTTGGCAGCCGCTGTTCACCCCGGCGATCAGCCTGCTGATCATGGCGGCCCTGCTCAGCGGGATCCTCAGCTGGTGGCAGCGGCGAGTGCAGCGGTCAGATCGGGGAAGCGAAAGCTGAAACCCAGAGACTGGAGACGCTCGGATTCAACGTGTTGTCCCTCGAGCACCACCTGAGCACCATCGCCGAGCATCACCTGCAGTACAGGAGCGGGAACCGGCAGCAGGCTGGGGCGGCCAAGGGTGCGGCCCAGAGCGCGCGAGAAATCAGCCATCGTCACCGGCTCCGGTGCCACTCCATTGACCACACCCGACAAGGCTGGATCATCGAGGGCTTTCTGGATCAGGGCACAGAGATCACTGCGATGGATCCAACTCATCCATTGCTGACCGGTACCGATCGGTCCTCCGAAGCCGGTTCTGAACACGGGAAGCATCTTTCCGAGCGCACCACCGTCTGCGGCAAGAACGATGCCGATCCGCACGGTGAGCTGCCGGGTTGCGGGAGGTACGGCAGCTGCTGCTGTTTCCCAGCGTTGGCAGAGCGAAGCCAGAAAATCGTCACCCGCAGGGCTTGATTCAACAAAACGAGC
>CAZJLQ010000248.1:0-2930 GCA_964546675.1 uncultured Synechococcus sp. | reverse complement strand
AACGCCGGCGTGCGATGGAACTTCGCGCTGCCAGAGAAGCGAAGCAGGTGCGGCCGGAGATGCTGATCGTTCCGGAGGACAACCTCACGGTGCAGGAACTGGCCGACATGCTCAGTGTCGAGAGTTCCGAGATCATCAAATCCCTGTTCTTCAAAGGGATCATCGCGACGGTCACCCAAACACTCGACATGCCCACCATCGAGACGGTGGCCCAGGAATTCGGCGTGCCTGTCCTCCAGGACGACGTTGAGGAGGCCGCCAAGAAGACGGTCGAGATGATCGAGGACCAGGACCTCGCACACCTGATCCGACGCCCCCCCGTCGTCACGGTCATGGGTCACGTCGACCACGGCAAAACAAGCTTGCTCGATGCGATCCGAAAGGCGCGGGTTGCTGCAGGCGAAGCCGGAGGCATCACCCAGCACATCGGCGCCTACCAAGTCGAGATCGAACACAACAACGAACCGCGGAAGCTCACGTTCCTCGACACCCCTGGTCACGAGGCGTTCACGGCGATGCGGGCCCGAGGCACCAAGGTGACGGACGTCGCAGTGCTCGTGGTGGCGGCTGATGACGGCGTGCGCCCACAGACGCTGGAGGCGATTAGCCACGCCAGAGCAGCCGAGGTTCCCATCGTTGTGGCGATCAACAAGATCGACAAGGAAGGCTCGTCCGCCGATCGCGTCAAACAGGAGCTCTCGGAACAGAACCTGCTGGCTGAGGAATGGGGCGGCGACGTGGTGATGGTGCCTGTCAGCGCCATCAAGAGCGAGAACATCGACAAGTTGCTCGAGATGATCCTGTTGGTGACCGAGGTCGAAGACCTGCAGGCCAACCCGGATCGCCTCGCCCGCGGCACGGTGATCGAGGCGCACCTTGACAAGGCCAAGGGCCCTGTAGCGACGCTGCTGGTGCAGAACGGCACCCTCAAAACCGGCGATGTGGTCGCCGCCGGTCCCGTGCTCGGGAAGGTGCGGGCCATGGTCGATGACAACGGACAGCGGATCAAGGCGGCCGGTCCTTCCTTCGCAGTTGAGGCCCTTGGCTTCAGTGAAGTCCCCACCGCTGGCGACGAATTCGAGGTCTACCCGGATGAAAAATCAGCTCGGGCAGTCGTCGGAGATCGTGCGTCCGATGCGCGGGCAACGCGCCTGGCACAGCAAATGGCATCCAGGCGTGTTTCCCTCACCGCCATGTCGGGCCAGGCCAGCGAGGGTGAGCTCAAAGAGCTCAATCTCATCCTCAAAGCCGATGTTCAGGGAAGCGTTGAGGCCATTCTTGGATCCCTCGAGCAGCTGCCGAAGGATGAGGTCCAGGTTCGGGTGTTGCTCTCTGCACCGGGAGAGATCACCGAAACCGACGTTGACCTCGCCGCGGCCTCGGGTGCGGTGATTGTGGGATTCAACACCTCCATGGCGTCTGGTGCTCGCAAAGCCGCAGATGCCACTGGTGTGGATGTTCGTGACTACGACGTCATCTACAAATTGCTGGAAGACATCCAGATGGCCATGGAAGGTCTTCTGGAACCAGAGCTGGTCGAGGAAGCCCTCGGCGAATGCGAGGTCCGTGCTGTGTTCACCATCGGCAAGAGCGCCGTTGCGGGCTGCTACGTCACCAGTGGCAAGCTGCAGCGGAACTGCAGGGTCCGGGTTCGCCGCGGCAAGGAGATTGTCTTCGAGGGCGATCTCGACTCCTTGCGTCGCAACAAGGACGACGTCAAGGACGTGGCAACCGGCTTCGAATGCGGGGTCGGGTGTGATCGCTTCGCCAACTGGCAGGACGGCGACATGATCGAAGCCTTCCGCATGGTGACCCAGCGCCGCAAACTCACCACCTGATTCCAGCAGCTCTGTGTTTCCCCGCCGCGAGCCCCTGCTCTGGCTTCAGTGCCTCGCCATCGGCGTGATCCCACTGGAGCTCCTGCTGATCAGGCTTGCCCTTGCGGGGGCTGATCCAGGCCCAGTCCCTGAACTAGAGCGCATCCTCACCTGGGGTGTCAGTGTGCTCGGTCCATGTCTTTACCTGTGGAAGCGCCCCGCGGACTGGGCATCCTTGGTGTTGTTGCGGCTGCCAACCAACACTCGCAGCCCACAACAACAGCAGCTCAGTGCTGCGCAAACCGGAGCTCTGTCCAGAGTGCCTCTGATCATCGGCGCACTGGCGTTATTGGTGATCCTCTGGTGGCTGGATGATTCGGCCGTGTTGGTTCAGGAGTTCTCGCCACTCTCCAATCGATCACGGCTGGCTTCGTTGCTGGTTTCAGCCCCCCTGCTCACGTTGGTGCTCTGGCAGATCCAACAACTGGGGCAAGCACTCCAATGGCTGATCCAACCAAGCGCAGGGAATGCGAAGGATCAACAACCATTCCTCGCAACACGACTGGACAACGAACGCACATCCCTTGGCCTTCAGCTTCTCAATCTGCCCTTGATCGAGTGGCCAGAACCACCAGCACCAGTACCAACACCAACACCAACACCAACACCAACACCAACACCAACACCAACAGCTTCATCGTCAGAACAAGCCAAGGCAATAAAAAACGAATCTGAATCCAAACCTGAACCCAAATCTGAACCTGAACAACAACGCGAACAAAAAACCAGCGACAGCCTGGAGATCGAGGCTGACCCCATCAAATCCAAGCTCAGGGAAGAGCAAGTCCAAGCGCTTGAACAACCCGGGGGCGATGCAATGGATCAACCTCCACCACCGAGCACAGAGGATGAATCCAATGAGAACTCCTGACCTTTCGCTTGAACTGACCCCAACTATTTCGACAGGAACCAAACAAAGCCTAGAACTCGTATAAATCAAATCAAGATAAATCCACTTCAGATAGTCCACAGAAGTGCGATCCCAAGACGCCAATATTAGTTCCCCAACAAATTCATCAACGTTGCCACACAACGTGGTATCACCCATAAGAA
>CAZJLQ010000247.1:0-2935 GCA_964546675.1 uncultured Synechococcus sp. | reverse complement strand
TTCGACAGCGCGGGAACGTCCCGAGCCGATACCGATCCCGAGGAGGGCTGTTCCCGCTTCGGTCATCACCGAGCGGACATCAGCGAAGTCGACGTTCACAAGCCCTGGGCAGGTGATGATGTCACTGATCCCCTTCACACCCATCCGCAGCACGTCATCGGCACTGCGGAAGGCCTCCTGCAGTGGAGCTCCAGCGATGGCGTCCTTGAGTCGATCGTTCGGGATCACGATCAGTGTGTCGACGTGGTCAGCCAGCCTGGAAATCCCTTCATCGGCCTGACGCATGCGACGACGGCCTTCGAAGCTGAAGGGCTTGGTGACAATGCCAACAGTGAGAGCGCCCACTTCGCGGGCGACCTCAGCCACTACAGGAGCTGCCCCGGTGCCGGTGCCCCCACCCATGCCTGCGGCAATGAACACCAGATCGGCACCTTGCAGCGAATCATGCAGATCGGTGCGTGATTCCTCGGCCGCCTTTTGACCGATGGTTGGATTCCCTCCGGCGCCCAACCCCCGCGTCAGGGTCTGTCCCAGCTGCAGTCGATGGTCTGCCTGAGACTGGATCAGAGCTTGGGCATCGGTGTTGAGCACCCGATAGGCCACACCTTCCAGATCGCTCATGATCATGCGGTTCACCGCATTGCTTCCGCCGCCACCGACGCCTATTACCTCAATTCGCGCCGATTGGCTCAATTGGATTCCGGAGGCCTCCATGGGCGTTGGCACCATTTCCATCGTTGAGGCCGAGCCGTTGTGCTGTGGCTGCATTATGTCCCTCAAGACAGGAATGTTCTTGGTGCGATTACATTCATGCCTCAATCACGATTTCGCAACATTCGGTCAGGGATTCCTGCCTACTGGCCCTTCGGAGCAGGTTTGACGGGCAATTCCAATTCGGGGCGGGAAGGGTTGCTCAGATCGATTGTTGCTTTTCCTTTGCTGATCAAGTGTTTGGGCATGGTTTTGCTGAGCTGATCAATCGCCGCGATCTGTTCCTGAAGCTGACCGATGTCACTGCCGAGATTGATCCAACCCAGGTGGTTGGTATCGAGACTGATCGCACCGTCCGGATGGAGAACGATCGTTTTCAGATTGTCTCCAAATGCATTGCGGCGGCTGAGAAGTTCGGCAATGGTGTCCCGGCTGTTGAACGTCCACCCCTCCACGGTGATGCCACTGGAGGGGATTCGGTTGGGTGCGTCCGGATTGGGTTGGATCCACTGTCCGCGGTCATCAACCATTCCTTTTTCCAGGCGTGTGTTGCGTTGTCGGGTGGCGTGGGCGACGGGCAACTGACCGATCAGTTCGACCTGAAGGCGGGCCGGAAAAGCCCAGCGATCCACGCTGACAGCGCTCACGGGCAGATTGCGGCGAATCCGATCTTCCAGCTCGGCGGGACTGAGGTTGAGCAACGGTTGCGGAAAACTGATGTTGGCCACCTTTGCCACGAGTTCAGGACTGATCCCCGTGTCACCGGCGACGATGATCTGCCTGCTTCCCGCCAGAGTCCAGCCATGGCGGAGCAGCAGCCAACCCAACGCTGTACTGCAGAACACAAGCGCGAACAAACGCCAGACCTGCACCTGAAATTCACGCCTCTTCTCCTTTCGGATCGCGCGGCGTCGCTCGAGCTGCGGCGAAAGTTTGACCGTTCCGCGGGGCCGCCTTGATGGCGTGTCCTGTTTCACAGGTCGCACCTGGCCCGGGCCATCAGTTGATCCCCCCAGCGTCGCGCCCGGTCGGCATCGGCAAAGGGAACATCCATCTGCCTGCCTTTGCCGATGAGCCGAAGGCGACAGCGGCCCTGGGATTCATCGGTGAGCGGAGCATCGCCCGAGGAAAGTGCCATCAGCTCGACCAGTTCCAGGCTGCAGATATCAAAACTGCCCTGATCCTGAAATCGTCCTGCTTCAAAACGGCTCCAGATCAGTTCGCCCTCCTTGAGCAGAGCTGCGCCGGATCCGTCGAGTTTGGCGAGTTCCGAGTTTTCTGCCCAGGTGCGGAAGAGGTTCTGACGGCGTCGCTCAAGCCAGCCAAGAGAAGCCAGCAGAACGAAGGCCAGCAGCAGCGGTAACCAGAGCAAGCCTTGGCTCATGAATCAGGCGGTGTGAAGGCGTTTCGATGGTTCATTCTCCAGCGGATGCCACGAGTTCGTGCACAAGCTGTTCGAGAGTTAACCCGCTGGATTTCCAGAGCATGGGGTACATGCTCTGCGCAGTGAAGCCCGGCAGCGTGTTGATCTCATTCAGCCAAAGCTGATCGGCGATTTCGTCGTAGAAAAAATCAACGCGCGCCATGCCGCGGACACCGACAGCGGCGCAGGCGAGCAGCGAGAGCGCCCGAATCCGTTCGCTGACGGCCTCGGGTAACGGCGCGGGGATGAGGGTTGAGCTGGAACCTGCCGTGTACTTCGTGTCGTAGTCGTACCAGTCGGCATCAAAACGGATTTCACCGACCACGGATGCACGCAATCTCGCCTTGCCGAGGACGGCGCACTCCAGCTCCCTGGCCTGCACCCCCTGTTCGACCACCAGTCTCGGATCGAGTGCAGCCGCTTGCCGCAAGCCGTCCTCCAGTTCCACCCTGGTGCGGACTTTGCTGATCCCAACGGACGACCCCAGATTGGCCGGTTTGACAAAGCATGGATAGCCCAGTTCGCGTTCGATCCGATTCACAAGTGCGTTGCGATCCGTTTCGGCATCGAGGTCGGCTGCCTGCACGCAGACATACGGCACCTGAGGCAGATCAGCGGCTGAAAAGGCCGCCTTCATGGCTTGCTTGTCCATGCCGACGGCTGATCCCAGCACATCAGCTCCGACGAAAGGTTGTCCCATCAGACGGAACAACCCTTGAACCGTTCCGTCCTCACCGTTCGGTCCGTGAAGCACCGGATACCAGACCGAAACCTCAGCAGCTTCATCGGGCAGACCTCGGA
>CAZJLQ010000246.1:0-2952 GCA_964546675.1 uncultured Synechococcus sp. | reverse complement strand
CAACCACACCAATAAAAGAATGACCCAACTCAACCGGGGACGCGCTACCAAACGATTGATGCAATGCATACCCTGGTTGATCTGAAATCAACGGAATGATGCCTTCTTCAGACCATGAGAGCTTCGAAAAATTACGCACATAATGCCAAGCTGATCCTCCACTGGTGAGCTCAATTTCAGGGGCAGGCCGAGTCACCGATTGAAATAACTCCAACGCTGCAGGCTGAGCATCAGCAAACGAATAACGATTCAACTGAACCATCGCTCGTTCGCACAAACTCCGCACCTTGGCGGCTTCAGGGGCAACATTGGGCGATGCATTCAAAACCTCAGCGATACGATCTGGAAAAATCGAAAACACTTTGAGTCGCTCCGCTTCCTTTGGATGAAGTAGACCCTTCTCCAACCCCATATCTGCAATCAATATCATATTGAAATCGGGTGCAGAATCACAAAGCGTCGTCTTACAAAATTTGAGATAGTCCTGCAACGAATCCTCCAGCACGGGACGAGCAAACTCCTCAACCTGATCGACATAACCAGACAACAGAGCTTGAATCGCCTGCTGATTCAGTAACGATTCTCGAATGAACAGAACGTTAAATTGAACGGCTGCCTGAAAATCGCGGGCGACAGGTATCAAACCCTTGTCACGAAGCACCTGAATCACATCACCAGCAAGGGCCTGATCCTTCCATACCGATCCAGACTCCAACTCGCAGAGCAACAAATCCGTTTCTGCAAGCACCTGTTCTGCGCCAGCAAGCACCTGGGCGATCGCCCCTTCCACATCAATCCATAAGCAACAATGACGGCCTTTCGATGATTCAAGAAGTTGGTTCAGTGACGACGTTGGTACCTTGACTTCCTTCAGAACTGCTTTGTCAGTCGACAATGGATTCAAAGAGGCCATCCGAACCAAGGTTGGCAATTGCTGATCGCCAATTTTTTCAGGAACAAACAATGAGATTTCACCGGACCGATCAGAAGCAGCAAGATTCAGGTACTCAAGCGTTTTAAAACGCGCCAATCTGACAGAGTAATACTCAAAGACGACTGGATTCGCCTCCAATGCAATGATTTTTGCCAATGGATATCGCTCTGCCATCTCACAGGAAAAACTCGCTTCATGCGCACCAACTTCTACAAAAACAGACGGTCGTATGACGTCTATCAGATCGGAAAACAAACGCTCCAAACTTTCGGTCAGGCCTGTTCTTTCACTGCGGGTCAGGCCTTGAATATGTGGACTGGCATCAGCTGATAAATAAGTCGTAATTTTGGAAAAAGAGTCTGACATCTTCTAACTTTTCAACGACCGCATCACTTTATGCCTTGACTAGCTCGACGCAGCAAGGCATTAACAGAAGCGGCAACAAGCGCAGCGCCACCACGGGTGCCGTCAAGGCGAATCTGATCAAGGCCGCTTTGAGCGAGACGCCGCTTTGCATCCTCGACACCAATGAATCCCACCGGCATTCCAATCACCAAGCTGGGGGCGGTTGCGCCTGTTTCGAGAAGGTCAACCATGACCTCCAGAGCAGTTGGTGCACTTCCAATCAACAACAACGGGGCCGGTGCTTGCGACGTCAAGGCATCCCAAGCGCGGCGCATCCCCTCCGCTGAACGGGTGGAGCCAGGTGGGGGCTCAGCTGGGGCCCATTGCAGCAAGCAATGCACCGATGTCCCCAATGTGCGCTGTGCCATTGGCGTGACCGCTGCCTTCGCCATTGTGGTGTCGGTCAAAATTGAGGCGCCTTGACGCAATGCCTGAAGACCGAGCTGACAGGCTTGTGGACTGAACTGCAACACATCAGCCAATGCAAAATCACCACTGGTGTGAATGAGACGCACCAGAACATCCTGCTGCAATTCGTCAAGCTGCGTTGGGCCGAGCCTCTGACGAATCAATCGCACACTGTCTAGAAAAATAGGATGATCAATGTGCATTAAAGAAGCGCTTTAGGATGTAAAATCACACAATTGATGCTGGGATTGCCTTGAGAAAGACATCATGCGTCATTGTTTCTAACTGTCAGGGGCGACCGCTTGGGAGCATGCTGACCACATTGTATGAGATTGAGTGCCAAGAAATCATTATCGTTCATCTCGCGAAAGACAGTGAATCCGAAACATTCGATGCATGCCTTGATAGTGCTGATGTTGTTATCAGCCAGCACATTCAAGACCAATACCCTTGCTCCTTTGTTCGCACGTCTTCCTTGCGACAACGCGTTGGCAAACGATTGATCACCATCCCGAACATTTTTTATCGTGGCTACACACCAGACCTTCGCTATCTAAGACTGCGAGCCCGCGGAACACTCAAAGGGCCATTGGGTGACTATCACAGTTCAATCTTACTGAATGCCTGGAAAGAGGGTGAGACTCAGGAACGCGCTCTAGAGAGATACAACAATGTCGAGCTTTGGTCTGAGCAATACAGCACGATTGCAGAGCAGTCGTTGGCCGAGCTCCAAAGGCGGGAGTTGGAGCTTGACATTCAGATCAGTGACTGCATATCAGCCATGCAAAGCCATCAACAACTGTTTTATAGCTTTAACCATCCAAGCAAAGCCATGCTCAAAATACTGGCCGATCGCATTGCAGAACACCTGAATTTAAGCCCAAAGCCTGCGGGAAAAACCAGTGTGCAGGCCATGCGCGAACCATTGGATCGCATTCAAATCCCTCTTCATTCGTTCACCAGGGAGAACTTGAAACTCCAATTTCCTGGGCCAGACTGCTTTCAAGGGGAATCCATGCAACCAGGCAAGCGACGTCCAGTTCCTTATCAATTACCAGAACTGACCCACCATTTTTTCGAGCACTACAACAGTCAACGCGATGACATCCTTGAACACGGCATCTGGTGATTACAAGGAAAGAATGGATCGAACATCAACCCTTGAAATTGAAAGCTTGTAAAAAATCACAAGTTGCCAATCCCTA
>CAZJLQ010000245.1:0-2970 GCA_964546675.1 uncultured Synechococcus sp. | reverse complement strand
AGCGGTGATCGATCGCTACGGCGCAGACACAGCCCGCATGTTCATCCTGTTCAAAGCCCCGCCGGAGAAGGATCTGGAGTGGGATGACGCTGATGTGGAAGGTCAGTTCCGCTTTCTCCAGCGCCTCTGGCGGCTGGTGGACGCAGCGTCGGTGAAGCTGACAACCATGGTCCCGATCGATCGGGGAGCGGATGCGAGCGACGCGGATGGTGGCGTGCGCCGTGCTCTTCATCTGGCGATTGAAGCGATCAGTGACGACCTCAGCGGTGAAATTCAACTGAACACAGCGATTTCCGAGCTGATGAAACTGTCCAATGCCATCAATGCAGTGGACATCCATGCACTGCATCCAGCGGTGCTTCAGGAAGCCCTTTCAGGCCTGATCCGTCTTCTTGCGCCCTTTGCTCCGCATCTGGCCGAAGAGTTCTGGAGTCGTCTCGGCGGGACGGGCAGCGTGCACCAACAGCCCTGGCCAGAACTTGATCCAACGGCTCTGATTCAGGACAGCGTTGAGCTGGTGATTCAGGTGAAGGGCAAGGTGCGCGGCAAATTGCAGGTTCCCGCCAACGCCGATCAATCCGAGCTGGAGCAGCTCGCTTTGTCGAGTGACGTGGCCAAAAAGTGGTTGGACGGAGCAGCGCCGAGACGGGTGATCGTTGTGCCTGGGAAATTGGTCAACCTTGTTCCCTGATTGTCATTTATTGAGCGGCTGGGCGTCATCTGCACAAACTCCCGCACCATGCGCTTCGATTCACCACTCACCCTTTGCTGAACCGCATGGTGGCTGGGCTAGACCAATCCCCAACCGCGCTGTAGCCACGCTCGTTTCCCGTGAGATGGCGCATGATCCAAAACACGGATTCGTCGGTTCCATCGCCCAGGGCCTGGCGAATTTCAGAAACAGAGCGAGAGGCTCCGTCATTGAGAACCGCTTCCACCCTGCTCTGCAGATCAAGAATCGCAGCAGCAGCCTTTTTGCCCGCCTCAACGCCAGGTTGGTGATAGGCATTGATGTTGATCAGTTCGCCATACAACCCCACAGCGCGCTCAAACAAACCGATCAAAGCTCCCAAGCGGCAGGCATCAAATCGACGCATCGAGATGCTGATGCTCTGCCTACCCCCTTCCGTTAAGGCCGATCGGGTGCCCTGCAGAAACCCATCAAGGAAGTCACCCGGACGTTCAGATTGGATAACGGGAATATCACCAGCGTCTTGAAGCACTTCGATGAAGGTTGCAAAGAAGTTGTCGACTCCATCCCTTAATTGTTGAACGTAAGCGTGTTGGTCCGTTGATCCTTTGTTCCCATACACAGCGATGCCTTGATTGACGGTTTTGCCGTCACGATCCAGGCGTTTTCCAAGGGACTCCATCACCAATTGCTGCAGGTAACGACTAAACACTTCGAGCCGATCCCTGTAGGGGAGCACAACCATGTCTCGCCTGCCCTTGCCCTCTCCCGCCACAAACCAAGATGCGGCCATCAGCGCAGCGGGGTTCCTGCGCAAGTCCGTCACCCGCGTTGCTTCATCCATCTGCGCCGCTCCCGCCAGAAACGCGCGGATATCGGCACCGATCAGAGCACCGGGCAGGAGACCCACGGCACTGGTGATGCTCGTTCTGCCTCCAACCCAGTCGAACATGTCAAAGCGCTCAAGCCAGCCCTCACGCTGGGCCTGCTGATCAAGTTTGCTGTCCAGCATGGTGACGGCAACAGCCTGACCAGCCCATTGGCCTCCATTGGCTTCAAGACGATGGCGCGCCTGTTCCATCCCGAGATGGGGCTCCGGAGTCCCCCCGGATTTGCTCACCGTCACCACCAGGGTGGTCTTCAGCGTTTCACCCAGCTGAGCAAGCACGGTGCTCATGCCGTTCGGATCGACATTGTCGAAGAAGTGAAACGGCAGGCCTTGGCCGGAGTTCTGAAGGGCCTCGATCATCAGTTTCGGTCCCAGACCACTACCACCGATGCCAATCCACAACACGTCGGTGAAGGCTTCTCCACTCGGCGTCCTGATCCGACCACCAATCAGATCTTTTCCAAACTGGTCTATCCGATCGATTTCCTGGGAGATGTGCTCACGCACCTGCTCCGAGGGGGCGAGCTGGGGAGCTCGCAACCAGTAATGGCCGACCTGCCGCTGCTCATCTGCATTGGCCATGGATCCGGCTTCAAGATCCTGCATCGCGGCAAAGGCCTTCTCAAAGCCAGGTTGCAACCCCTCAAGGTGTGAGGTGTTGACATGCATTCGACTGACATCCAGCCAGATCCCAAGATCGTCGTGATACCAGATCAGGTCGCAAAAGCGCTGCCACTGAACCTGAGCATCACTGCCGTTGAAATCCGGGAAGCTCATCGTTGATGGAGGGACCATTCCTGCCGAAACTATCCATGTTCTTGAGGGTTGCCCATTGTCTGCTGCACTGCGGTTAAGTTCAGTCGTCAAACCTTGTTCAACCGAATCGGTTTATGCCTGAGGGTCTGCGCATCCTCGCTGCCCAGAGCATCGCTGCCCTTGGGCTGGCGATTGTTCTTGGTGTGTTGGTGAAGCCTGACGCACCGACACTTGAGGCTGATACCGCAACCCTGCCCGCCGAGAGGTCGAATGCCCTGAGCCCCAAGGCAGACCCAACGGCTTTTACCCCTGAGGAATTGCGCCTGCTGCAGCAACGTTTCGGTGTGCATGGACCACAGACGCCGATCGCCCAGCTGTTCACCCGTGGCGTGGATCAACTTCAGCCATTACGCACCCAAACACTCGACAAGCTCAGAGCTCTAAAACCTGTCATCGTCCGCGAAGCGAGACAGCATCATCTCAACCCGATGCTGCTAACCGCGATTCTGTTCGATGAGATTCAACATTCAAAACCCGGCGAAGACCTTCCCTTCATTGTTCACTCTGGCTTCGTTAAAACTCACGGACCAGCACAAATCGGAATCACTGAATTAATTCATCAGAATATTCTTCC
>CAZJLQ010000244.1:0-2972 GCA_964546675.1 uncultured Synechococcus sp. | reverse complement strand
TTCGCCAATGAACCAGGCGCCGGTGAATCAGGAGCCGGCCTGGTTGCTGGATGTGAATCGAGCCACGGCCAGCGAGTGGCGTCAACTGCCTGGCTGCAGCGAGGACATGGCGGATCTGCTGGTGCGGCTTCAGCAGGGCGGCGTGCAGTTCAGCGCCGCAGATGATCTGTTCCGGTTGCTGGAACTCCCCGAGTCCCTGGTCGCCCTCTGGGAGCCCCATCTGATTTTCCACTGGTACGGCGATGCACCACCGCAGCCGTTGCAGGCCCCGATCGACCTCAACAGCGCCGCACCGCTTGAACTAAAAAGCCTGGGCTGGCCCGAGGACCGGCTCCAACGACTGCTCCAGGCCCGTCGCCGGCAGGGCTTCCGCAATCTGGCGGACCTCCAGGAACGGCTCTGCCTTCCAGCCACCGCGATCGAAGCTCTGATCGGCCGGGTCTGTTTTGGCGAACGTCGCGCTGGCCCGTCGCTGCCACCGAGGGCCTGAGCCGTGCAGGGCAGCCGCGGCCAGGGGGAACTGTTCAGCAACGCTGTGCAAGCTGGCAGCGCTCTGACGGAGAGTCTCCCTCTACAACAACAACAACTGCTGGAATGGCAGCGGCGCCTTCATGCCCATCAGGCGCCGCTGTTCCGGCGGGAGCCGCTCCAGAGCGAGCAAACCGATCTGTTCGGCGCAGGGGGGGCTGATCCTGCCGACGCAATCGATCCGTTGGCCCTCACCCCCTTGGCGCTGAATTTCTGGCGCTGGCCCGAGAGTCCCCACAGCGGCGCTGCGGTCTATCTGGTGCTGGACCGACCAGCCGAGCTCGACCAACCGCTGTTGCTCTACGTCGGCGAAACGATGGCGGCCGACCGCCGCTGGAAAGGAGAGCACGATTGCAAGGCCTATCTGGCCGCCTACGGCGAAGCGCTGCAGCAGTGCGCCCTCAAGCCGCGGCTCAGCATTCGCTTCTGCACGGATGTTCCCCAGGCAACCCGCGCCAGGCGAGCGTTGGAACAGCGGATGATCCAGCGCTGGTTGCCCCCGTTCAACAAAGAAACACGCCAGCGCTGGGCCACACCCTTCACCGCTGAAAGCTGATGCTCTCGCTTCGAGGTGGTTTGGTCGTGCTGGCCGCCCTGCTGGGGATGCACAGCTCCGCCAACATCAGCGCCACCGCGGCCGACCTGCCGACACTTCTGGCGACCTTGAAACGCCATGGCTTTGCCGTGGTGCAGCAGCAACCACCCAAAGGAACGGCCTACGGCCTGTTCGATGCCAATCGGAAGCTGCTGATGATCGCGCCGATCACCCACGACCTGGGCATCGCTCGACATGTGCTGCTGCATGAAGCGGTTCACGCCGCCCAGAGCTGTCCGGATGGAAGGATGCGTCTGATCGGTTGGCCGCTCTCCACCTCACCGGCTGTCGCCAGCCGGATCCGCTACTTGATCACCAATCACTATCAGCAGGGGGATCAGGCCCTGGAACAGGAAGCTTTTCTGATTCAGAGCCAACCCAACGCTGAAGCCTTGATCGTCAAGGCGCTCAATCAACGTTGCTAGTGGCCTGGGGGGTACAGGATCACCCACACCAGGGGCGTCACCCCGATCAATGCCGCTAAAGCCAGCAGGGTCACATTGGTGAACACGCATCGACGGCAACACTCAGGCGACCGTACCGGGACGACAGAGGGCCTCGCTACGCTCAATCCCGCGCAACTTTCCCGTTCATGCGGCTCTCCCTTGCATCAGCCGGACTGCAGGACTGGAACGGTGATGTCCTGGCGGTTGGCCTGCTGAAAACAGAGGAGAACAGCTCAACCCGGACGCTCTGTGAGCGGTTCCCGGGCCTGGAAGCCATGCTGGAGCTCCAGGAGTTCAAGGGAAAACCCGGCGACAGCCTCGTGCTCCATCCGATGCGCGATGGGGCGCCTGCACGGCTGATCGTGATGGGCCTTGGAGAGCCCGAATCCCTTGGCCTGGATGGTCTGCGTAAAGCAGCCGCCAAAGCAGCCCGGTCGGCGATTGGATGCACCGGAAAACTCGGCCTGGTGCTGCCCTGGGACGGCCTGGAACCGAACAGTGCCGCGTGCGCCGTTGCAGAAGCCGTTCGTCTGGCGCTCTACACCGACCAGCGGTTCCGCAAGGATGCCGATCCCCGTCGAATCCCCGAAAGTCTTGAACTGATCGGCCTTCCCGCCCAGGCAGCGGCCGGACTCAACGACGTGAATGCCCACTGCGCCGGTGTCGAACTGGCCCGGGAACTGGTTGCGGCACCACCGAATCACGTCACACCCGCCGCCCTGGCCGACACGGCCGCCCAGCTGGCCCGTGATCATGGCCTCGAGCTCAAGGTGCTGGAACGTGCCGACTGCGAAGCCCGCGGCATGGGGGCCTACCTGGCGGTGAGCCAGGGGTCGGATCTGGACCCCAAATTCATTCATCTGACCTACAAACCGCAAGGTGAGGTGAAACGCCGCCTGGCCCTGGTGGGCAAAGGGCTCACCTTTGATTCAGGGGGGTACAACCTGAAGGTGGGCGCAGCTCAGATCGACATGATGAAGTTCGACATGGGCGGCAGCGCAGCTGTGCTCGGTGCGATGCGCTCGATCGCCGAACGCCGGCCAGAAGGGGTTGAGGTGCACATGATCGTTGCCGCTTGCGAGAACATGGTGAACGGCTCTGCAGTGCACCCTGGCGACATCGTGAAGGCCGCCAACGGCACCACGATCGAGATCAACAACACCGATGCCGAAGGTCGGCTCACCCTGGCGGATGCACTTCTCTACGCCTGTGAGCAGAAGCCCGACGCCGTCGTGGATCTCGCCACCCTCACCGGAGCCTGCGTCATCGCACTGGGCGACGAAATGGCAGGCCTCTGGAGCAACGACGATGCCCTGGCGGAGGCGCTTGACGGTGCGGCTGGTGCGGCCGGCGAAGGCATCTGGCGCATGCCCCTGCGCAAGTCCTACAAGGACGGCCTCAAG
>CAZJLQ010000243.1:0-3000 GCA_964546675.1 uncultured Synechococcus sp. | reverse complement strand
CGCCTCTCAGATGTTGCCGGACGGTCCGGGGCCTGGCTGGAGGAACAGAAGCGCCGCAGCGAGCGGCGTCAGGAGTTGCTCTCCACCGTCACCCCTCTGCAGCAGGACCAGCAGCAACTGCAGGAGCGGCTGCGGCAAGACACGGAGCGGATGGCAGAACTTCGTCTTGAACAGGACGGAGACAGCAATGAACAGGAGCTGGTCCAGAACCAGATGGAGTCCCTAGACACCGAATGGCAAACCCTGTTGCAGTCCCTCAGCGACGGGAAACAGAACCTGCAACAGGCCGCTGATTCATTGGCAGTGCAGCAACGCACGCGGGCCAGGCTTGAACAGGAACAAACCCGGCTCGAGCGAGAGATCGCCCGTTTGGAAAGCCGTCGGGACGCCTTGCAGGAAAGCCGTGGCACCGGGGCTCTGCGGCTGCTTCTTGAAGCGGGCCTCGATGGCATCCATGGCCCGGTGGCCCAGCTTGGCGAGGTCGAGGAGCGCCACCGCCTTGCCCTGGAAGTTGCCGCTGGTGCCCGTCTCGGGCAGGTCGTGGTGGACGATGACCGCATCGCAGCCCGGGCAATTGAACTGCTGAAAAGCCGCCGCGCCGGTCGCCTCACTTTTCTGCCGCTGAACAAGATCCGTGGGCCCGGCGGCGGGAACGCAGGCGCAATGGCGCGAGGGGCTCATCCCGGTGGTGCAGATGGCCAGGGCCTTATCGGGCGAGCCGTGGAGCTGGTGCAGTTCGAGCCCGTTTACGGAGATGTTTTCGCATACGTCTTCGGTGACACCCTGGTGTTCCGCGATCTCTCCTGTGCCCGCCAGCGGCTGGGCCGGGCACGGGCCGTCACCCTCGACGGCGAGTTGCTCGAGAAAAGCGGCGCGATGACTGGCGGCAGTTTCTCGGGCCGAAGCAGCGGGCTGAGCTTCGGCACCAGCAGCGACAGCGATGAGGCTGAACCTCTCCGGAGAAGGCTGCTGGAACTGGGAGAAACGATGGTGGCCTGTCGCCGCGAAGAAGCAAAATTGAATCAGCAAGTCGAGCAGCAGCGGCCGCTGTTGCGCGAGCTGGAACAACGGCAGGCCGCGCTGATCGCCGAACGGAATGCTGCACGTCGAAACCATGGCCCGATCCTGGAGCGCCATCGTCTCCGTGCAGAACGTCTCAGCAAACTGCAGACCGACCAGAGCGAGCAGCAGCAACGCCTGGCAGAGATCAGCAAACGCCTTGAACCGCTCTGCGCTGAGCTGGAACGCTTGAACGCTGCCGAGCAACAAAGCAGCGGTAACGATGATGCACAGGCCTGGCAGCAGCTCCAACAGGATCTCGAAGCTGCAGACACGGCCCTGGAACAGGCGAGGCAGCGACGCGATGAGCTGTTGAATCGTCGTCGCGAACGCCAGCTGGCGCTAGAGCGACTCAAAGATCAGCAAACAGCGCTGGTCGCTGAAGAAACCAGGCTCCAGGAGGAAGTTCAGAGCCTCGCCGCGGCCCACACCTCCTGGCGGCAGCAACAACAAGACCTACAAACAAAGCGTTCGGAACTGGAACAGAGCCAGAAGGAACTCCAGGAAAGTTTCGGGGAGCAGCGTCGGGCCCGCGATGCCGCGGAGGCAGAGGTTGCCCGACAACGTCAGGCCCTCCAGCAAGCCCGCTGGAACCTTGAACGTCTGCGGGAAGAACGGGATGGGCTGATCGAAGAGCAGCGCAATGGTGCCAACCGGCTGCAGGAGATGGAACAGGCCCTGCCCGATCCCCGTCCAGACATTCCAGAGACGATCCGCCTGGCCGGCCTGGACGCGTTGCAGGCTGATCTTCAGGCGGTGCAACGCCGCATGGAGGCGCTCGAGCCTGTGAACATGCTGGCGCTAGAGGAACTGGAAGCCCTTAACCAGCGTCTCAATGAGCTCAATGAGCGTCTCGAGGTGCTGAACAACGAGCGAGAGGAGCTGCTGTTGCGGATCGAGACGGTGGCGACGCTCCGACAAGAAGCCTTCATGGAAGCCTTCACCGCCGTTGATGGTCATTTCCGCGAGATCTTCGCCTCGCTCTCCGATGGCGATGGTCACCTGCAGCTGGAAACCCCGGACGATCCCCTCGAAGGAGGCCTCACGCTCGTGGCCCATCCCAAGGGCAAGGCCGTGCGGAGGCTGGCAGCGATGTCGGGTGGGGAGAAATCTCTGACCGCTCTCAGCTTCCTGTTTGCCCTGCAGCGGTTCAGGCCCTCACCCTTTTACGCCCTTGATGAGGTCGACAGCTTCCTGGATGGGGTCAATGTCGAGCGGCTCGCTGCCTTGATCGCCCGCCAGGCCGAACAGGCTCAGTTTCTGGTGGTTAGTCACCGACGTCCAATGATCGCGGCCTCAGAACGCACAATCGGTGTCACCCAGGCCAGGGGAGCCCACACGCAGGTGGTCGGTCTTCCCGACGCCGCCTGACCTGGCAGCTGAGAAGGCTTGCGCCAGAATGCCCCAATCCGTCCATGGCCGAGGGCCTCCGCTTGACCCCGACCCCTTCTGCGAACGACCCGATGGCCAGCGTGCCGAGCGACCGCCTCTGGCTGCGCGCTGAGCTGATGGGAACTCAGGTGATCACCCGCGATACGGGTCGCCGTCTCGGTGTTGTTGGTGAGGTGATCGTGGATATCGACCGCCGGGAAGTGGTGGCGGTTGGTCTGCGGGACAACCCGCTCACCCGCTTCCTCCCCGGTCTGCCCCGCTGGATGCCCCTTGATCGGATCAGGCAGGTGGGAGATGTGATCTTGGTCGACTCCGCTGATTCCCTCAGCGAAGGGTTCAACCCAGAGCGCTACAGCCGAGTGATCAATTGCCAGGTGATTACCGAATCAGGTCATCAGCTGGGTCGTGTTCTCGGCTTCGCCTTCGACATTGAAACCGGCGAACTCACCACCCTGGTGATGGGAGCCCTGGGCGTGCCATTGCTCGGAGAAGGCGTGCTGAGCACATGGGAGATGCCTGTTGAAGAAATTGTCAGCAGCGGGCCGGACC
>CAZJLQ010000242.1:0-3003 GCA_964546675.1 uncultured Synechococcus sp. | reverse complement strand
CCAGCACGGGATCTTTCCGTCCTTCTTGCTGCTGATCAGTCCGACGGTGTGGGCCAGGAGCGCGGGCTTCGCTGGCTTGATCTGATGGCAGGGTGCGGGATCCGTGCTCTGCGCTGGGGTCTTGAGGCGGCCGGTCGATCTGCTTTTTCACCGGAGATCTGGGTGAACGACGGAGACCCAGATCGCTCAGCTGTGCTGAAAAGCAACCTGGAGGGATTGGGGCAGAAGGGGTGTCCTCTGAAGTTGTTCGCGCAATCCGCCGAGCATCTGCTGACACGCGCTTGGCTGGATGGCGATCGGTTTGATCTGATCGATCTCGATGCGTTCGGCAGTCCTTCGGCCTTGATTCAGCCGGCTCTTAGGGCACTTCAGCCCGAGGGTGTGTTGTTTCTGGCAAGCACGGATGGCCGATCTCCCACGGGGCATGACCGAAGCGGTGCTATTCGCAGATTCGGTGCAACTGCCCGGGTGCATCCCGCCAGCTGGGAGCTGGCGTTGCGGCATCAAATCGGCTTCTTGGCTCGCCAGGCCTGGATGCTGGGTCATGGTCTTGAGCCGCTGTTGAGTTTCAGTGACGGTCGTACGTTCCGTACAGCTGTGCGACTGCGTCCCCATCCCGCTGAGGCTGAATTGAGCAGCCTTGGCCTGTTGGCCCGTTGTGACGTCTGTGGCAACCAGCAGGTTCAGTCATTGCTGCGTTTACGAGGCTGGGAGGGCTGTCTGTGTCCATCCGGCTCGGAACATCTGCTGATTCATGGCCCTCTTTGGGTGGGACCACTGCAACGATTGGATTGTCTCAGGCGTCTCAGGGATGCATCGGTTCCCGTTGCAGGGGCGACACGTCGGTTGTTGCACCGACTGCTGGCAGACCCTGGATCGCCAGCCACGGTCTGGTCGACAGCTGAGTTGGCACGATGCCTCGGATTGTCGGGGCCGCCTTCCGTTTCCGCATTGGTCCAGGCGCTGCGCGATGCAGGCCAGATCGCATCCGTTAGCGGGGTGATGGGAGGGCAGATCCGCACGAATGCAGATCTGCAGTTGCTGTTACAGCTCTGCAGCGCTGTCGGCGGAAAAGGGCCTTAAATGGACCTCACAACGCGATGCCCGTCACCATGGCCCAGGAGATCTTCAGTATTGCTGCCGTCTTCTGGGTGCTGATCCCTGTCGGTCTTGTGGGTGGAGCCCTGTTGCTCAAACTCCAGGGCGACTGACCTTCGCCATTGTCCGAGGGCCACTAGGCTCCCCCACTGGTGCGTGAGGACTGATGCGGATTCTGGTGGTGGGCGGCACAGGCACACTCGGCCGGCAGATTGCCCGCACAGCCCTTGATGCAGACCATGAGGTGCGCTGCATGGTTCGCACCCCCCGAAAGGCGTCCTTCCTTCAGGAATGGGGCTGCGAACTCACTCGGGGTGATCTCCTGGAGCCCGACAGCCTGGACTATGCCCTTGAGGGGATGGATGCGGTAATCGATGCGGCCACCAGCAGACCGACGGATCCTCGAAGCATCTACGTCACCGATTGGGACGGAAAGTTGAATCTGCTGCGCGCCAGTGAGCGTGCAGGAGTGAAGCGGTTTGTCTTTCTTTCACTTCTCAACGCGCACCAACATCGCAATGTCCCCTTGATGGACATCAAGGCATGCACGGAAAATCTTCTTGAATCATCTGATCTGGACTACACGATCCTTCAGGGAGCTGCATTCATGCAGGGTGTGATCAGCCAATTTGCGATTCCGGTGCTTGAGAGCCAAACGGTGTGGGTCAGTGGAACTCCCACCGCCATCGCCTACATGAACACGCAGGACATGGCGCGTTTTGCTGTTGCGGCTCTTCATCGGCCGGAAACGATTCGAGGCAGTTTCCCGGTTGTGGGCCCGAAGGCCTGGAACACCGGTGAGCTTGTTCAACTTTGTGAACGCTGCAGTGGCAAAACGGCCCGTGTTTTTCGTGTGCCTCCGTTTTTGATTCAGCTCATGCAGGGAGTGGCATCGTTTTTTGAACCGGCGGTGAATGTTGCTGAACGCCTGGCCTTTGCGGACGTCACCGGTGGGGGGCAATCCTTGGATGCCGATATGGAATCAAGCTATGCAGCGTTCGATCTTGAACCCGGTGACTGCACGACGATGGAGAGCTACATCCGTGAGTATTACGACACCATCCTGCGACGCCTGAGGGAGATGGAAGCTGATCTGGACAAGGATGCGAAGAAAAAGCTGCCGTTCTAACGAATCGTGTAGTTTATTTGTACTATTCAAGGGAGTTTTGGGTTTCCATGTCTGTCGCGCAAGTTAAAAATCTCCAGCGACGCCTGCTTCTTTTGTCGGATGAAGCAGAGCAGGGTCTTACCCGGGCATGTGGCCATGAGCTCTGGAAAAGCCTTGGCCCGGATGCGATCGATGGTCTTGAAGATCCATCCCGTCGTGCTGAAGCGAACTATTGGTATGGCCAATGGAATGTGGTGCGTGAACTGCAGGAGGTCGTTGGTTGATGACCGGTGAACTGGATCAGCGAGATGCCGTGCAGCGTCGCTATGGCGCTGCAGCACTGGAAAAAGAAGCCTGCCTGTGCACACCGGTTGGATTCGACCCGACCCTGCTGAAGGTGATCCCTCCAGAGGTGGTTGAGCGGGATTACGGATGTGGTGATCCAACCCGTTGGGTTCGCTGCGGTGATCGTGTTCTTGATCTCGGCAGTGGCAGCGGAAAAAACGCCTTTATCTGTGCTCAGGTCGTTGGGGCTTCCGGATCGGTGACGGGGATTGACCGCAATGCAGACATGCTCTCCCTGTCCCGCTCAGCCTCATCGGCAGTCGCTGAAGCGATCGGCTTCGCGAATGTGAATTTTCTCGAGGGTGCCATCGAAGCCCTCGATGCTTCAGACGCTGATGGGCAGCCTCTCGTGGCCGATGCAAGCGTGGATGTGGTGTTGAGCAATTGTGTTCTCAATCTGGTCAATCCTGATCAGTGCTCACGCTTGTTGAACAACATCAAACGGGTTTTGG
>CAZJLQ010000241.1:0-3018 GCA_964546675.1 uncultured Synechococcus sp. | reverse complement strand
AATCACGATGTTGCAGACACGAATCCGGTCCCTGGAACAGGAGATGACGCGGACCGCCACGATCCGCGCTCCTCAACAAGGATGTGTGATTGATCGAAGCGTGAATCAGGGCGAAGTGGTGCAACCGGGCAGCACGATGTTCCTTCTCGATACCCAGCCGAATTCAGACAATCTCGACAGCCTCGCCTTCTTCACTGCCGGAGATGGAAAACGCCTGCGCCCAGGCCAGAGGGTGCGCATCACCCCCGACAGCACCAAACAACAACGGCACGGTGGCATCGACGGAACGGTGCTGGCGATCCGAAAGCTTCCCGTAACGGAAGAAGCTCTGATTCGTCGTCTTGGCGAGAAATCGCTGTTCGATTCCGTCCGTCCGGAACGGAGGGGAGCACTGATTGAAGTTTCAACATCCCTGGAGCGCGATTCCTCCACGGTGAGTGGCTTCAAGTGGGGCGGGGGACCAGGGCCTGATCTCAAGCTCTCCGCAGGAACCCCCACTGCGGTAAGGGTCTTGGTGGAAGAACGAAGGCCGATCAGCTACGTGATCCCGATCCTGCGCAACCTGACAGGGATCTACTGATGTGGGATCGCGGAATCGCCAACCTGTTCAGCCGACGGGTCGCCACGCCGACGCGGCTTCAGATGGAGAACACCGAATGCGGTGCCGCGTCTCTCGGGATCATTCTTCAGCACTTCGGTCGCTACGTGCCTCTGATCCAACTGAGAGAACTTTGCGGCGTCTCACGCGACGGTAGTGATGCCGCCAATCTGGTGCTCGCGGCCCGCAGCCTTGGACTGACGGCGAAGGGATTCAAAAAGGGACTTTCCGCTCTGGCCAAGCTGAAGCCACCGGCCATCCTGTTTTGGGAATTCAACCACTTCCTTGTTTTTGAGGGGTTTGTGGGCGATCGGGTTGCCCTGAACGACCCTGCGATGGGCCCTCGCACCGTCAGTCGGGAGGACTTTGATCACAGTTACACCGGCATCGTTCTGACCTTTGAACCGAATGCCGATTTCCAGCGAGGCGGCAAAGCCCCGTCGGTCTGGCCGGTTGTCTGGCGCCGGCTGATGAGCGAACCCGGTGGGGCCCTGTTCATTCTCCTCTCAGGCCTGTTGCTGATCCTGCCGCAGCTGGTCATGCCCGTCTTCGCTCAGGTCTACCTCGATGAGGTGATCGGAAACAACATGGACCAATGGCTCAAACCAATGCTCTGGGCCATGGCGATGACGATCGGACTCCAGGTGGTTCTGCAACATCTTCAGTTGGTTGGAACACGCAGACTGGAAAAACGACTGACACGCCGATTTGCTGTTGGCTTCGAACAACAGGTGCTGTCGCTGCCGGATCGGTTTTACAGCCAAAGGCATGTGGCAGACATTGCGGGACGGATGGGAATCAATGCAACAGTTGCAGAACTCATTGGCGGCAAGTTGATCCCAATGGCCACGGGATTGGTGTTGTTGATCTTTTACCTAATCCTCACTTTTCTCTACAGCCCCTGGCTTGGGCTTTTGATCCTTTGCACAACAGCGGTCAATGCAATTGTTGTTCAACTCAATCTCCGAAGACAGAGAGATGGCAACCTCGCCATTGAAAAGGATGCGGCAAAAAGCAGTTCAGTTGTTGTTGCCGCAATGCAGGAGATCGAAACAATCAAAGCATCAGCCATCGAAAATGATGTCTTCCGTCGTTACGCCGGGTACCAAAGCCGTCTTCTCAACACCCTTCAAGATCTTCAACTGCGAGATGCACGCCTGCGCCTCATTCCCACGGCAATGACCACCCTGAATGAGGTGGCGATCCTGTTGCTGGGCTTCCTGCTTGTGATCAAAGGCCAGCTAACCCTTGGGATGCTGCTCGCCGCACAGACAATTGCCCTGAGCCTGAAATCGGAGATTGAAGACATCATCGGTTTTTTCCAGGATCTTCCCAACTTCGAGGCCGGAGTTCTCAGGCTTGAAGACGTTCTGGAGCAACCACGGGATCCACTCCTCAACCGCCCCCGCCCCGACTCCAGCAAGCCGGCAATGAAGCGATTGAGTGGCAACGTTGAAATCCGTGATCTTCAATTTGGTTTCAGCCCGTTCAAACCTCCCTTGTTCAATGAGCTCTCCCTCAGCGTGCAGGCAGGAATGCGGATCGCCCTTGTGGGAAGCAGCGGCAGCGGCAAGAGCACTCTGGCCCGGCTGATCGCAGGCCTGATTCAACCGTTGGCTGGAGAGATCCGGTTCGACGATCGCAAACTGCTTGATGTTCCACGAGCCGTGATGGTCAATTCATTGGCGATGGTTCAGCAGGATATACATCTCTATGGCTGCAGTGTTCGAGACAATCTCAGGCTCTGGAACACAACCATCCCCGAAGCAGATCTACTTCAGGCCTGCCGTGATGCTGAGATTCTTGATGTGATCAAAGCCCTGCCAGAAGGATTCGACACCATGCTCTCTGAAGGGGGCCGCAATCTCTCCGGAGGCCAGCGTCAACGCCTGGAACTTGCAAGAGCCTTGATCCAGAACCCGAGCATCCTCATCCTTGATGAGGCCACGTCAGCCCTCGATGCGCAAACGGAACAACGGGTGATTTCAAATCTGAATCTGCGCGGATGCACCCAAATCATCGTGGCCCATCGCCTCAGCACGATTCGTGATGCCGATCTGATTTTGGTGCTTGATCAAGGGCATGTGATTCAACAGGGTGATCACAACAGCATGATGGCTGACCCCAACAGCCCCTATGCGCAATTGCTTGATGAAGTGCAATGACACGCAAGCAGCCAAAAATCAAGTTTCAGCATGAATGATCAAAACTGAATCGTTTGCATCGCGTTCCGCTCTCGATTCAATACCCTATGACTCATCAGCCCACAGCTTGACCATCAAAACAAGTTCTTGAGTGCAACTCCAAAAGGAGAAGTTAGCAAGCATCCATTCAAAACAATTTGCATAAAAAGAAATTATCCCGAACCCTGAACGATTTAACTCAGATCTTTATCTCAGGCCCCAAACCTTTGGGTTTGA
>CAZJLQ010000240.1:0-3019 GCA_964546675.1 uncultured Synechococcus sp. | reverse complement strand
ACCCCGCAGCGCCGTGCGTTCATCCCCCGTTGCCAAGGCGCGTTCAGGCGCTAAATCGAGGGCGTGGGCCATCAACCGACTGGCCCTTTCCTCCAGTGGCGTGCCCCGTTCTATCCCGCTGGCACCGATCACCGCCGCATCCAGGCTGCCGATCGATCCGGCATTCGCACTGCTGGTTCGGATGGCCGCTTGAAAGCGCTCGGTGCCGTTGGCTGCCTCCAGATGGCAGACCCCAGGCCCCAGCCCCGTCGCTCGTTCATGCCAATGGTCTCCCGTTAGCTCGACGATTCGGCAGCGCGTCGTGGTCTGTCCCGCATCAAAACCGGCCAGCAGCATCAGCTCGTTTCCTTGGATGGCAGCGGCTGAGCGGCCAGGGTTGCCAAGCAGAACCAGCCGATCAACTGCACTTCCGGGCGGAAGAAGATCGTGTCGGCAACGCCCTGGCCGAGCAGTCCTGCAATCGCGGCCAGGCTGGCCAGGCAAGCGCCGGCTGCCGGTTCATCCAGGCTCAGCCCGCGCAGGCCGCTGCGGAAACTGCTGAACAGGAGCCCCACACTGGCGAGCAGACCGGCAACGCCCGTTTCCACCAAAATTTCAAGGGGGACGGAATAGGCGCTCAGCGCATTGAACTTGGGTTGCTGGTACAGCGGATAGATGCGGTTGAAGGCGTTGTTGCCAGGGCCGATACCAAGCCACGGCCTGTCCTGAACCATGTCAAGTGATGCCAGCCAGACGTTGATTCGAAAGTTGTTGGAGCTGTCGCCGCGACCCGCCATCAGGCTCACGAGGCGCGTACGGATCGGTTCGAGTTTGGTTGCGGCGATGGCAAGCACAGCAGCACCCAGGATCAGCATCAGCAATGGGGCCAGTCGTCTCCACATCGGGGGCCATTGGCGTGTGGCTCGGATCAGCAGCAAAACGACAAGCACCGACACACAGCTCAGCAGCCCAAGCCAGCCTCCCCGGCTGTAGGTGAGCACGGTGGCGAGGCCCCCGAGCAGCAACGTCACCCCAGCGAAGAGGCGGCTTCCGATTCCGCGCCATTGCAAGACAGCCACAGCCGCCAGCGGCAGCATGGCCAGCAAATAGCCCGCTAGGAGATTCGGGTTGCCCAGCGGTCCATAGATCCGGATTGTGCCTTCAGTGATTGAGTTCGGGTCGGCCCAGCGCGCCAACTCCTCCGTTGTGGCATAAAGCTGGCGCAGAGCCAGCACGCTGCTGAGCAGGCCACCGCCGAGCAGTGCCGCCACCAAGCGATTCCACCAGCGCGGATCACACTGCAACACTTTTCGGATCAGGGCATAAACGCCGAGGTAGCTGATCAATTTGACCAGGCCTTTCGCCGCCGCGACCGGCACGGGAGAAAAGCCGGTGGCCAGCGCGGCGATGCCGAGGAAGAGGAGCAACCAGCCGCTGATCGGACCGATCCGTTCCGCCGGTGTCACCAGTGACCAAAGAAGCCAGAGCAACCCTGCTGCAGCGATCACGAGAGCCAGCCCCGTCCGGGTCAGGAGTGGTAGGCCCGACAGCAGAAGGATCAGCACGGCAGCCGATAGCCACTCGAGGCGGTGGAGGACGTCGTCTCCCGCCTTCAGCTGGCCCTGCCAGCACATCAGCAGTGGAACGGCCATCCTTCAGGCTCCGGAGCTGACGGTATCGGCGGGATTATCAATCGCCTGCCACTCCCTTTCCAGTGCTGCCAGCTCAGGAAGCGGTTGGTGGTTCCGTAGGAAAAGAACGCGGTAGATGGGTAAGCCCTGCTCGATGGCGTACTGCTCCCGCTCCGTGGGAACTGCGAGCGGGTTGTCCGATCTCCAGGGCCGATGGTCCGGCTCAGGGCGTTCGAAACAACCGCTGAGTTCGGTGAGCGTCACCATCGGTTCGATCACTTCCAGCACATCGCTCTGCAGAAAAAGGTCCCGGCCGGGTTCCAGTGCGCTTGCGATCGCCAGCAGCAGCGCCGGTTGGAGAACGCGACGCTTGCGATGCCGTCGTTTGAACCAAGGATCCGGAAACTGGATGGAGACCCGTTGCAATCGGTCTGCAGGAAGCTCTGCCATCCAGCCCTGCAGGCTGATGTTGGCGTTGCAGAACAGCACCCGCACGTTGCCATGTTCGCTTTCGAGGGCTTCTCGGTCCGCGGAGACGACGAGCGGTCTGCGGATCTCGACGCCGAGGTGGTTCCAGTCTTGATTTCGCCTTGCGATGCCAAGGATGCAATGCCCCCGAGCGCATCCGATGTCGAGGTGGATGGGCTGTTCGTGGTCTCGAAACAGCTCCTGCGGAGAGGGCAGTTGCAGGGGGAGTTGAAAGAACCGGCTCAGGGGATTGACGTGTTGGCGCAAGGATCGGTTGGAGTTATTGCGGGTCGTGTTTCAAGAGTGCCCAGCAAGCGGTGTACCCATGCAGATGGGTTGATCCGCCAACGGGCCCGATTTCACCGTTGCAGAAGGCTCCTGCCACGGGCAGCTGGGGCATCACTTGCCGGGCGAGGGACACGTCTCCGTTTGGAGTTCCGAACAGGCCCTGGCCACGCCCCAGACAGGCCATCAATAAACCGAACGACGGTTCAGTTCGCCCCTCAACAGCTTCCTTGAGCAGCTCAAGGGCGTCCTGTCTGGAGGCATCCGCTTCCCGCAGTTGGAACTGCACGTTCTGACCTGGCCGCACCCGATCAGCAACGGCCACCGCTCCATTGTTCGGGTCCACACCGATCAGGTTGCGAACCAGGAATGCCCCCTGCACGGAGTTGGTGCCATCCGGGTTGACCTGCAGATCCCTGCTTTCGATGCCGAGGAACAACGAGTGACGCACCAGATCCCGTTCCCGTTCGGTGAGGTCGGCGAGAACCCTCTGCAGACAGGCGACGGGGCTGGCCTTGCTGGTGCCGTCGCTCAGCTCGAGCAAGACGTTGCGCTGCACCTGCTCAATCGAGAACACCGGGCCGATGGGACGACAACCCTGAGCGACAACCGGATCCAACGTCCAATCGCCACCGATCGAACAGATCACCGCACCG
>CAZJLQ010000239.1:0-3032 GCA_964546675.1 uncultured Synechococcus sp. | reverse complement strand
AACCACAACCATTCATCTTGAACGGCTCCGAGACTGTCATCCTTGTGAATGGTTGTTGCTTGAAGCCTGGGATGAAAGTTGAACAAGGCCGGTGATTCGTTCAGATAATGCAACGATCTGGAGCACCAGGCCGATCTTTTCGAGTTAAGGATTACTTTGAATTAACGGCACTGATCAATGTCTTGCTTTCACAAAAAAAGCTGGCCCCTGTTCAGGAGCCAGCTTGTTCGTTATGCAAATTTGGAATCAGAGATCAGCCAGTTCCTGCCATTGTGATGGAAGGACTTTTGCGACAAGCTCAAATTTTCCTTCTCCCATCGGTTTAACCACATAGGCAACTCCCATTGGAGCCGGATAGATGCCGTTGGGTGGCTCAACGGTCATGGTCACGCCTTGGAAGGGATCGTCGTGACCGACAAGGAATGTGTTGGTTCCTTCTTTGGGTGTTGCAGAGAGCAATGGTGAGACCCTTTCTGCATATGTTTTGTAATCCTCAGCGGTGCATTCAACGCAGGGCAGGAAGTTCAGATTTGAATCCTTGGTGTGTTTTCCGAATGCCAGCTCTGCTGTATTGAATGCGCGACAGTATTCGCTTGAGATCACATCACCCACGGGGATGCCTGCAGTTTTGATGCCCTCGCCGATCAATTTGGCGTCTGCTTTGCCGTCATCGCTCAATTGGCGCTGGGTGGTGCAATCCGCAAGATTCAGATCCGGGCTGACTTGATCACCCCAGTCTTTGTCTGTTTTGGCATGCCGTACATAAATCACATACCCGCCATTCCGGAGGTTGCCGGCAAGCTCCTCGTCTTCGATTGTGTTGACGAAATCAGCATTGCGCTGTTCGCCGGAGATGGTGGTCTCGTTGATTTCGTAGTCTTCAACGCCTGTTGATTGCGCTACGGGCTGTTCCTGCGCCGCTGTTTCAGACGTTTCAGTCTTGCTCGATTCATCTTTCACCGATTCAGAAGAACATGCTGCCATCAACAGCAGCGCAGCAACACATGCAGCCTTCTTCAACATTGATTCACAAACTGGGATGCAATTTATTAAAGCCATGTTCATGAATTGACAGCATTCAGCAGGGCACGCAAAACCGTTACTGTTGATACAAAGATGCCGTTGATGCGTTCGTTTGTCCTGTTCACGGACAACGCTCATGCGTCTCGTGGCGTTCAGGCAGCTGATCCGTAGCTCTGTTAAGTGGGGGGGCTGGCATCAATCGCTCTGCCGAGCAGCTGCCCTTTGTTGCCAAAGACCATCTGTCTTGTAGGAGCGCTACAGCGGCTGTCCTGATTGAACGGCAAAAAATCTATTTTCTAGGAGTCGGTCATGCCTGTGAAGGGCAAATGACCATTTCTTGTCCCTGATTTCTTAGCCCCTTCGTTCTAACTTTGGTCGCTCAAATTGCTTCATATTGATCCTTGTGATTGTTCTTCACTGAGGCCTTGTGTTGATGGCAATTGCATGCACCTCTGCAGGCATTTCACGCCCAACCAAGGCGTACAACGCAAGTGTCAGTCCAGCGATGCTGCACGTGCTTGAGGAGCACGTGCAGCACACGAGATCAGCTCCACATCCCCGTGTGTCGCCGTTCGAATCCCCATCGCACAGGTGGGATATTGCGCTGATTGGTGTAACCGAGCGCGACGAGTTGCAGTTCTGTGCTTCTGCGTTGCTAACCATGCAGAAACACACGAGGGGAGCGCCAGTGGCCGGATCTGGAACGGTGGGAGACGCGGCCCTGTGGTCGTTTGTGGCCATGGTCCCCGTGCTCGTGTCCGCCTGGGTGGGCATGAAGTTCACCCCAAGCCGCCGCGTCAGCGCTTTTTTCCTGGCCCTCAGCGCCGGGATGCTGATCGCCCTTCTCTCTTACGACCTGGTGGCGGAGTCATTCCGCATCGCAGGGGTGTGGCCCACGATGGTTGGCTTCGTCAGCGGTTTGCTGGCTTATATCGGTGCCAACCATCTGGTGGCACGTGGTGGCATCAAGCGACGCCACAATGCCAACTGCGGTGGCATCGGCGATCTCACTGCTGAGCAGCAGCAGGAGCGCAATACTGCGATGGCATTGGTGATTGGTGCTGCTCTTGATGGCATCCCCGAATCAATGAGCATCGGTATTTCCTTCCTTGAGAATCCCCTGGTCAGCGCTTCGGTGATCCTGGCCGTGGCGGTCGCCAATATTCCAGAAGGATTGGCCAGTGGTGCCGGGCTCAAGCGGAGTGGGGTCACGGGGCAACGCATCCTGATCGTCTGGGCAAGTGTCGTGATCGTCTGCGTTCTGTCGTCAGTACTGGCATACAGCGCGATGGCTGAAGCTCCAGCTGCGGTCAAGGGTCTGGTCACTGCTTTTGCCGGTGGCGGTGTGATGGCCATGACGTTTCAAGCGGTGATCCCTGAGGCCTATGAAGAAGTGAAGGATTGGATCAGCATCCTGGGCGGCAGCGGCTTCGCTGTGGCTTTTCTCGTGTCCCACCTCTTTCATCACTGAGCTTTCCGACAGACGCTGATCAACATCCTGAGCTGCTGCATCAGTCGTTAACCCGCACTCACTCTGTACGCATGAGATACCAGACCCAGACCAGTTCGCTGCATTTCTAAAGTCACAGCGGCATTGAGATGTCAATCGACAGACCCGAGGCGTAGTGCTCAATTGGCGCAGCGATTCTGTGCATAAACCATCTGCTCAGGTTGATCTGTGTCTTGACCCGCCGCGATCGCAATCCATGGGATCAAAGATGAAATGATATCTCGGCGTTAATTGGAAGCATGCATGTTTATTGATTTAGATGGCGGTTAGGCTCAATCCTTGTCGTTTGAAATCATTCAGCTATTTGATCAGGTATGCACTGTCTGATTGATCAATCGGCAAGTCGGATCGGGGAATTCACGGTGGAGATGAATAGGATCTATGGACAGTGTGGGCATAAGTACAGGGTTGTTTGAATCTCTTCGCGACTCTGCATAAGAATGCGTGCTATTGCTGTTCTCCTGCTGAAATCCATCGCAAGGCTTGCATCAGGCTTGAA
>CAZJLQ010000238.1:0-3061 GCA_964546675.1 uncultured Synechococcus sp. | reverse complement strand
CGGTGCCGGCTCTGGAGGGTTGGCCGCCGCCAAACGCGCCGCTCGCCACGGAGCAAAGGTGGGGATCATTGAAGGGGACCGCGTCGGGGGCACCTGCGTGATCCGCGGCTGCGTGCCCAAGAAGCTGATGGTTTACGGGGCACGAGCCCGCCACCAATTGCGCGATGCGGACTCCTACGGGATCAGGCTTGGGTCCGTCGATTTTGATGTGGCTGATCTGCTGAACAGGGTGCGTGCGGAGGTGGATCGCCTCAACACGTTGCACCTCGGCTTTCTCAGCAAGGCCAATGTTGAGCTGATCACCGGTTGGGGGCGCTTCACGGGAGCCAACAGCATCGGGCTATCAGCCAGACGAGGGGAGGCGATCGATCGCGAAATCAGCGCCGAGCGGATTCTGATCGCTGTGGGTGGCCGCCCATTCCGACCCAGCATTCCCGGAATCGAGCACACCTGGGTCAGTGATGACATGTTCCGGTTGGAGACGTTTCCCGATCGGGTCGTGATTGTGGGAGCTGGTTTCATCGCCTGTGAATTCGCCTGCATCCTGCGGGGCCTGGGGGTCTCGGTGACTCAGGTGGTGCGCGGCGCCCGCTTGCTGCGGGGGTTCGACAGCGAACTGGCCGAAGCGGTGCTGGACGGCATGAAAGACGCCGGGATCCATGTGATCTGCAACGCAACTCTGGCTTCAGTTCAGCCCGATCAGGACCAGCTCACCGCCACGCTTGGCGATGGTCTGCAGATTCCCTGTGGTGGCGTCCTGATGGCCACAGGCCGCAGACCATGGCTTGAGGGTCTCGGACTGGACCAGGCCGGAATTGCGATCGCCAACGGACGCATCCCCGTCGACGCACACCAGGCCACCTCCCAACCCCACATCCATGCCGTGGGGGATGTCACGGACCGGGTCAATCTCACTCCGGTTGCCATTGATGAAGGCAGGGCCTACGCCGACAGCGTTTTCGGACAGCGTCCTCGGCAAGTGAATCACGATCTTGTGGCAGCAGCCGTGTTCAGCGACCCTGAGCTGGCCACTGTCGGCTTGTCGGAGGACAGGGCGATCGAGCGCTTTGGGCGAGACGGCATCCGGGTGCATCACGCCCGTTTTCGTTCCATGGATCGAGCCCTGCCTGGTGATGGCCATCGCTGTCTGCTCAAGTTGGTGGTGGAGAAGGCAACGGACAGGGTTCTGGGGTGCCACATGGTGGGCGACCATGCCTCGGAAATCATTCAGATGGCTGCAATTCCCCTTGGGATGGGAGCCACAAAAGCTGATTTTGACCGCACCATGGCGCTGCATCCATCCATCGCAGAGGAGTTCGTCACCATGGGCTGAATCCGCAGTCAGTTCGTCAAGCAGCTGGTGTGCCTTGCGGAGAAATCCCTTCCAATTAACTTCCCTGCAACCGTGGATCTGAGGTGTTCGGGCCTGAAGCGTTGAAACAGGGAGGGCTGCTCATCGCACCTCTTCTCCTTTTATCAATTGGTGTCTTGGCGATCGGTATCGATCGGCTTACGTACTGGATCCGCTGGCGTCGCGATGCCAAGGTCAAGCATCGGGCTCTGATGAGCAGCCTCGAAGGACTTGACCCGGAAGAAACAAGAATCGTCGTAGAGAGAACGCTTCGTCGCCTGGAACGACAATTCGCACGCTGGGAAGCAACGCTTGACTTAGCGATGGTGCTCGGACCGTTGCTGGGTCTGTTGAGCACCGTGATCGGTTTATCGAAACTGATCCAAACCCTTGGTCCGGAGCTGCTGCTGACAAATGCTGGTGATCCGATGCAGGATTACGGCCGGATGCTTGTGGGCACGACCATTGGACTGACCGTTGCTGCAACGGCAGTGATTGTGCAACGCGTCAACAGAATGCAGCGTCATGCCGTCATCGCAGGGCTTCGAGAGCATTTCCAGGAACGATGACAGCGTTCACCCTGGCACTGTGCGCTGTCACGATCAGCTTGACGACCACAATTGCGGGGCTTCTCTCCCTTCTGCAGGAACCCCGGGTCCAGACTCAGAAACCACCGCCGCTGTCCCGCACTGCAAAGCGCTGGTATGTGGTGCGCAGTGGCCAGGGAACGTGGTTTCTCAACGGTGAACCGACAACGACCCAAAACTTGTCGCAGTTGCTGAACGGCGGAGATCTGCCAAAAGGCGGTGTGGGTTTTCTCCCCAGCAACATGAGAACAGCAGATCAGATTGGTTCGGACTTGCGCTGGCTGCAGGATGTCAGCAACGGAGCCGTCACATTGCAGCTGGAGAATTTGCATCCATGACCAGCAGAGCCTCACTGCACTGGTGTCTTGCGTTGTCAGTGGTGACAACATCTCTGCTGATGTTTGCCACCGCACTGATCCTCTTTCCTCAATGGCGGATTCAGCAAACAGCACACCGTGGGGTGGTCAGCTTCGTCGTCGATGATGACGGCTCGGTGCGTCTTTGGAACCGTCCGATTGCGAACCAAACCATTCCAAAACTGCTCGCCCAAGCCGAAGAATTTGACCCCAACACCAGGGTTCGCATCATGCTGAGCCCAAAAGTGCGGTGGGGGAGCATTCAGAATCTTCTCGTTCAATTTCAGGGGACAAACCTAGACGTTGACCTTCAACTTCCACAACAAAATCAGATTCTAAATCCGTTGCGCTAGAGACGCGAAATGGAGACAGTCCAGAACAAAAGCATGGAAAAAATCGTCAAAAGAGCAGCACCCATACAGCCACACAATTCAAATAAAAATGAAAGCCAGCGACGAGACATCAATGAACGACCAATGTGAAACTTCCCATCATTCCGCAACCGCCAGAGAGCTTAAAATCAATGGAGGAACCTGGATGAACGTCTAAATTCAAGACAATCAAAAAAGATCACCAGAAAATCCACAGGACATGCTTCCACCCAAAAATTCTGATCAAAAAGAATGTCAATCATCAATTGCGATCCATTCCGTCCCGATCAATCGACGAAGCCCATCTGCGAATGCCAGTCCAAGATGCCACAGACAAAATCATTTATACTATGCAAGAAAAACGATATTTAGACAATTGAAAAGCCCGACAAGGAA
>CAZJLQ010000237.1:0-3064 GCA_964546675.1 uncultured Synechococcus sp. | reverse complement strand
TCAACACGATCGTGGAGCTCAACTCCAACACGATCAACAAGTACGAGCTGATCACGGAAACCGGTCATCTCAAGTTGGACCGGGTCGGTTATTCCTCGTTGGCCTATCCCTTCGCTTACGGCTGTATTCCCCGCACGTGGGACGAAGATGGCGACCCTCTCGATATTGAGATCGTCAGTGTGACGGAGCCCTTGATTCCCGGGTCAATCGTGGAGGCCCGCATCATTGGGATCATGACCTTTGATGACGGTGGCGAAGTCGATGACAAGGTGATTGCCGTTCTTGCCGATGACAAGCGGATGGATCACATCAAGAGCTTTGAGGATCTTGGTGATCACTGGAAAAAGGAAACCACCTACTACTGGGAGCACTACAAAGATCTCAAAAAGCCCGGGACTTGTACTGTGAATGGCTTCTTTGGAACCGACAAGGCTGTTGAAATTATCAAGAGTTGTGAGAAGCGCTATCTAAGCGAAATCGATCCAAAGTTGGTCGACTGAACTTGATTTAGAAATTTGTTTGGGAGGGTGGAGTGCGTATTTCGCTTCACCCTTTTTTATGCAAAGAGTTGAGCCTCAACGCTGGTACATGTTCACGAGGACCGTGCGTTGCGCGTCGGGGTGTTGTGGATGCCCCCGATGGGCACCACGCTGGGATGAAATCACCATATCGCCGGCATTGGCGAAGACCGGTAAGGCTTCGTATCCTCCGAGCTGGCTGTATTCGTAAGGACCGTAACCATGTTGTTGGTTGAAGGCTCTGCTTTGTTTCCAGCTGCGACGATTCCGCTGTGATTTTTTTACATAGCAATAGGGGCCAATATCAAGATGTTGAACATCCGATAAATAAACGAACGATTTAAATTTTAAAGACCGTCCATCGCAGTGGTAGCTGCGCGTGTCGCGGACACCACGATTGAGGTATAGATTTCTGCATTTGACGCGTAAGGGTGTGAGGCATGACAGCATGATTAAACGTCTTATCACCTTTTCTTGTAAGCAGATTTGCGTGAGATTGTCCATTTTTTTGGACAATTGTTCTGGGTGGAAGATGTCGATCATCCCGGCATCACTTCCACTGCGACCATCCGGTCGTTTCACGCGATGGTTGATCACAGCGCGATCAGCATCGACGAAATTGTTGTAGCCCTTCAGAACGCGACGTTCGGGAAGATTGAGATAAGCGATATTGTCAATTCCCGACGTTGTGTAGTGATCAACATCATTGAGTAGCGATGCAATCTCTTGATTGAGTGCATCAATGGATTCAGGTTGGGCAACCTGCTTGATCCGGATGATTCCCTCGCGTCTGAGGGTCCATGCAGCCTGGAGAAACCGTCGTTTACGACCGAGGAGTTCTGCAAAATCGAATGTGATCGATTCGGTTTCGCTGCGTTGAGCCGCGCCGCTGAGCAGAACCGGCAGTTGGGGCTTGGTCGCCTGTTGTGGAACGGCTTCTGCGATCGCCATGCCCTGATCTCCGCCGTATCCGATTGCACAGCAGGAGGCTACTGCCAGTGAGCTTCAACACCTCTCAATCTCGGCTGTCTCATTTGTAAGACGGAAACACTCTTAAGGATGGACTGATTGGCCTTGGTTTTTGGGTCCGTTTTCAGAACTCCGTGCATAGCTTGAGACAAGCAAGTCTATTGCGTCTCATGAATAGACAATTGTGTGCGGGGCTGGCGGCCCTGTCTCTGGCGGGGTCATTGGCGCTCCCGTCGACCAGTCGCGCCACCGAAGTGTCAATGCGGGAGACAGGTTCGGCGTCTCGAATTGTTCTTGATCTGCGAAAGCGTCAGATCAGTGTCTTGCGGGATGGGCGCCGGCTTGGTCCCTGGCCGGTGGCAATTGGTGATCCAAAGACGCCAACACCGGTCGGTGAGTTTGAAATTCTCACAAAAAAAGTGAACCCGGTGTACGTCTCACACAAATCTGGAAAGCGTGTGGAGATGCAGGGGCCATCGAGTCCGATTGGTGATCGCTACATGGCGTTTCATCGCAATGGCCGCGGAGAGTTCGGGATCCACGGCACGGCATGGCCCCATTGGGTTCAGATTCGTGCTGCGGTGAGTCTGGGTTGTGTGCGCATGCTCAATGCGCACGTGCGGCAGTTGTTTGAAGCTGTGGATGTGGGGACCACCATGGAGATCCGCGGTTGATCCGCCCCGAGCGCCCGTCTGCTCGTCAGGCCTCCGGGCGGACCTCATCGAAGATCTCCTGAAGAATCTCGCCAGCACCCTGAGCTTTGAGAGTGTGGGCGAGGGAGGTGCCGATCGATTCTGGATCTGAGGCTGAACCGCGGGCCTGATCACGGATCAGGCGTTTGCCGTCCAGGCTGGCAACCATCCCGGTCAGGATCAATTGATCCTCTTCAAAACGGGTGTTGACACCGATCGGCACCTGGCATCCACCTTCTAGTTCTCGCAGAAACGCCCGTTCGGCCAGGCATCGCTGGGCTGTTGGGGTGTGTTCCAGAACCTTGATCACCTCAAGCACGTCGGGATTGCCCTCCACGCACTCGATGCCAAGAGCACCCTGGCCCACCGCATGCAGGGAGATGTCTCCAGGAATGATCTGATGGATGCGATCGCCGAACCCAAGTCGTCCCAGCCCTGCTGCGGCAAGAATCAAGCAGTCGTAATCGCCGGAATCCAATTTCTCCAACCGTGTGATCACGTTGCCGCGAACGTCCTTGAACACCAGATGGGGGTAGTGATGCCGCAGCTGCGCCAATCGCCGCAGTGAGCTGGTTCCAACGACGGCCCCCTCGGGGAGGGTGTCGAGTTTGTAGTCAGCGTTTTTGGCGTTCACCACCAACGCATCGGCTGGATCCTCCCGTTCGCTGATGCAGCCGAGCATCAGTCCTTCAGGGAGGTTCGTTGGCAGATCCTTCAGGGAGTGAACGGCAATGTCGGCGCGGCCCACGAGCATCTGCGCTTCGAGCTCTTTGGTGAACAGCCCTTTGTCGCCAATTTTGGCGAGGGCAACATCCAGGATTTTGTCGCCCTGGGTGGCCATCGCTTCCACGCTGATCGTGAGCCCAGGATGGGCTTTTTCAAGTT
>CAZJLQ010000236.1:0-3077 GCA_964546675.1 uncultured Synechococcus sp. | reverse complement strand
TCAGCCGCAGCGAGCGCGTGGCCAAGTACAACCAGCTGCTGCGCATTGAAGATGAACTGGGCAGCCAGGCCATCTACGCCGGAGCCGTCGGCCAGGGCCCCCGCGGCAAAGCCTGAACAGAACGCAGCTGCTCAGTTGCAGTTGCGCTCAACCTCAGCGGCTGGATCCAGGCAACTGATCCAGCCGCTGAGCACGTTTTAGTTTGAGTTGCATCTGCGTCCAGCCGATCCCGACGGGCACACCCGCCAACAAGGGTGCGATGGACCACAGCGGTTGGGATCCCGCCCCAAGGATCGCAGCCGACAGCGCCAAGCATCCGAGCAGAACGGATTGACCGATGGACTGCTGTGCCAGGGTCATCCGACGGAACTGACGATCGGATTCACCAAGACGCACCTGGAGCTGCAGATCACCCTGCTCCAACCGTTCCAGGCTCTCATCCAGACGGCGGGGCAGTGCAGCGGCACGGGTGCCGATCGCACCCACCTGACGGCCGAGTTCATTGAACAAATCGTTCGTGCCGGATCCGCTCGAGGTCATCAGGGGCAGGAGGTAGGGCTTGGCAATCGCCACAAGGCTAAAGGCGGGATCCAGGGCCCGGCCCACACCCTCGAAGGTGGAGAGCGCCCGCATCACAAAAATCAGTTCCACCGGCAGGCGGAACGGTTGTCCGTACACAAGGTCGTACAGATCACCGGAGAGCTTGTCGATCACATTGGCGCTGAACGGTGGGGTCAGTGCTTCCAGCAACATCACCCGCACCAGCCGCCGCACAGGCCCCACATCAATGCCCGTTGTGATCACTCCCGCCGCCTGCATCTCCTCCACAAGAGATGCGGCATCCCGGGCTGCAGCAGCACGCACCATGGATCCGAGACGGCGCCTGAGGCCGTCACTGAGCAGCCCCATCATTCCGAAGTCGTAGTAGATGAGCGCACCATCGGCGGCCACCGCCAGATTCCCGGGGTGAGGATCGGCATGAAAGAACCCAAACCGCACCAGCTGTTGGAGGTAGCTGGATGCCCCGATTTCAGCGACCGCACTGGGGTCGATGCCCGCCGCAACTAAAGCGTCGCGATCATTGATTTTGATTCCCGGCAGGTAGTCGAGACAAAGAACACGGCGACTGCTGAGCTCCCAGATCACACCGGGGATGCGAATGCGTTCGTCATCCAGGAACTGCTGTCGGAACCGGGCGGCGTACTGCGCCTCCACACGGAAATCAAGCTCACGCAACAGCACCCGGCGGCACTCCCTCGCCATCGCCGGCCAGTCCCGGCCTCGTCCCCAACTCGGATGACGCTGCAGCACAGCCGCCACCTGTTGCATCACCTCCAGATCCAGACGGAACAGCTGTTCCAGGCCTGGACGCTGGACCTTCAGCACCACCTGACGACCACTGCGCAGGCTGGCCCGGTGCACCTGAGCCAAGGAAGCAGCACCCAAAGGTTCAGGGTCGAGGTCGACCACCTCGGCGCAGCGCTGACCCAACTCCTCTTCCAGCATGGCCTGAACGCGCTCAAAGCTGAACGCCGGAACGCTGTCCTGCAGGGAGGCCAATTCCGCGACCCAGCCCGCCGGCAAGACGTCGGGGCGAGCAGACAGCAACTGACCGAGCTTGATGAATGCTGATCCGAGTCTGAGCAGCTCATCGGTGAGCCAGCGCGCCCTGACCGTTTGCCGCCGCTGGCGTTGTTCGGAGGTGGGGCCTCCGCGATAGGTCCAACTCTGAGCGTCCCACCAGAGGTAAGCGAGCAGCGTCAACACAGTCCGCCAGATGCTGATCACACGAACGGCGCGACGCAAACGGTCTGCTCGAAGGGCAGCCAGCATCAGGATCGACCCTCGAGCTCGCGACTCAGTTCAGCCACCTTGGCGCGCAGACGATCGATCACGTCCTGAGGATTTTCATTCGTCGGCGGCGCGCTCGATCGGTCCTGGGGTGGATCGACTGTGAAGGAGTCAGCGTCGCCACGCTCGAGCCGATCCGCCTCAGCCATCACTTCCTCCTGAAACAGGTCCCACTCCTGCCGGATCCGCTCCGGTGCATCCTGCGCGAAAACGGCCAACTCAGCGAAGGCATCCGCCAACCCGTGCCCCAGACGCGCCCCCAATCGATTGACGGTGGCGCGAATCATTGCCTCCGGGGAACCCATCAGCTCGATACGAACGACTGAAACTGTGGCAGATCCAGACGGCGATCAGGGTTGCGCTGGAGGCGGAGCAACGGGCTCGAAAACAGCATCAACGGCAGGGGGAGCTGGGGCAACGGGAGCAGGAGCAGCAGGAATGGCAGGCGCCGGTTGAGCAATTGGAGCCTCAACAGGGGCAGGGATGGGCTCCTCAATGGCAGCGGGTTCAACGACAGGTTCCGGCGGAAGCGGAGCTGGATCGGGAAGAAGCGCGGGTTCGACCGGTTCGGGGGGCAGATCAACTGGCGGGGCGGGCTCAGCAGCTGGCTGCGGTGGTGTGATTGGAGTGGTCCAATCCCGCTGATTGGTGGGAGGCAGGGGTGTAGCCGTGGCCTGAAGAGCTTTCTCAGCACGTTCAGCTTCTTCTGCTTTTTTCTTTGCTTCCGCCTCAGCCTCCCGTTCCGGTTTGTTCTCCTCCTCCAGTTTGATGAGGTCGACCTGAAAATCAGCCGCAGTTCCCCCATCACGGGCCCTTAGACCATCCAGGGACTGACCGGGAAAGAACGCCGGGGCGAATGCCTCTGGAACGGGTTCTTCAGCGTTGCTTTGCAATGTCACCACGCGCTGTGTGACGCCATAACCCAATGCGAAACAACAACCGGCGACCAGGGGACCGACCCAGAAACGTGGACGGCGAGCCTGGGGCTGATCCTGGGAGCTAGTGGTGTCGTCCAAGGGCCAACCCGTCGAATTTTTGAATTTTTGCAGGAAAGTTCCGCAAGGGCGAGGCCAGGGGAGGACTGATTCAGCTGAGTTCGATTGGGGTCAAGTCAAGGTCAGTGGGCTATGGACGGCGAAGACAGCGTGAATTGAGCTTCTAATCAACAAGGAATTCCTTCTATATTTCGGCGGCTGCATTGACACGCCAAACAGCAATGATTACGT
>CAZJLQ010000235.1:0-3084 GCA_964546675.1 uncultured Synechococcus sp. | reverse complement strand
AAGAGATGAATGGTTTGCGCTCAGCTTGACTTTTTCCCAGGAATCACTCGATCAAACCAAAGCAAAATCGCCTCTCTGCTGCTGACGCCTCTGCCAGCCCACGGTTCCACCCCAATGAGGTTGTCAAGCGCCTCCGCCCCCATGAACTGATCCGTCCAGAAGGCTGATCTGTCTTTCTAGTCTTGGCATGCAACGACCTGGTGCATGCATTCCCTATCGATCGGCACCTGGTGGATCCATGTGACCTCCGTCATCGAGTGGTGCCTGGCGATCGTCCTGCTGGAACGACGTGGTTTTCGAGGCATGGCTCTTGCGATGCTGCCCGCTCTTGTCAGCGCCATGGCCGCCTGCACTTGGCACCTGTTCGACAACAGCGAGGACCTGCGCGGGCTCGTGGTGCTCCAGGCAGGATTCACGCTCCTCGGCAACACGGCATTGGCTTTCGCCGCGTGGAAGCTCAACCAAGCACAGGAGGTTTAGATGAACCTGAGCAACATCGATCCTTCTCCCTTTTTTGCACTCTCTCTTGTTCCCTATCTGTTGTTTCTTCGATGGGCTGGTCAGTGCGGTCGCTTTTCCGAAACCGTGCTCTGGGGATTTCGGCTCACCCTTCTTTTTGTTGTGGTGACTATTGCTGCGGCAATTGTGGCTCTCCGCTGCTGTGATGCAGAACTGGTCGCCATCGACCCGCTGCACGGTGGTGCCGAAGCGTTCCTGACCCTCAGCAATGCGGTACTTGTCTGGGGGCTACTGCAAAAAGGAGAAAAAAGAGTAAACAACTCTTAAGAGTCCAAGTCAGTTGACGGCTGACCTCAGATGATGAGGTGTCGCTCCATGGACTGAATGCTGACTCCCCTCTTCGCTATCGCTCCCGCAACCCTGTCCTGGTCGCCGAAAGTCGCCCTGGTCATGATCGTGTGCAACGTGATCGCCATTGCTGTCGGCAAAGCCACCATCAAGCACCCCAATGAAGGTGCTCAGCTTCCAAACCCAGCCTTCTTCGGCGGCATGTCCCATGCCGCATTGTTGGGAACCACCAGCCTGGGGCACATCATCGGCATCGGTGCGATTCAGGGTTTGGCTGCTCGCGGCATCCTCTGAAGAACCCTTCCCAATCCATTCAGCCGCCGATCAAAATCCCTGAAGCTGATGGGGATTTTGGTCGGCCTTCTCTTTGCACCGCTTTTCCAGAGAGAGGTCAGAGAACATAAGGAAGCAGCCTCAATCCATACCGCTCAAATCGGTAGTCAAACAAGAGCGACGAAAGATCTGCAGCATCTGCTCTCTTTGACAGACCTTCAATCAATCGAGACAGCCTCAGGTCTGAGCGTTCCGACGTCAGGCCAAACCAGGTGCGTTGTGCCAACCGTCCCGACCATCCCCAGCGTCGGCCGAGCTCCGCATGGAGCGTCTGCCGATACCGACGTCTCAAGGTTTGCCAAGAGATTGCAGACCCTTGTTGGTCCTGCAGCAACGATGCAAGCAGGTCAGCACTTTTGATGGCGTAGCGAATCCCTTCACCGCCAAGCAGATTCGCCGTGCTTGCTGCATCACCAATGGCGATCAGGGAGCCGCCACCCAGACGTTCCAAACGCCGAACGGTGCTTGACACCACCCCTCCATGGCGATCGAGAACAGGGCATCGCTTGAGATCAAAACAGTTGAGAAGCTGTTGAAGATCGCTCTGAAGCCCTGAAAGATCACTCAATCGGCTCGAAGGCGGAGGCAGCCTGCAAACGCCGACTTTGAGGCGATACCCGGCCATTGGGAAAACCCATCCGTAGCCATGGTGGATCCATCTACTGCCCAGCAGAAAACTCAAACGATCTCTCCAGCGCGCTGAAGAATCGGGGTCAGCCTGGAGAATCCACTCCACCCCATGGCCAATCAGGAGGGGATCTCGGCTGGAGTCAACAGGGATACCGGCCTGACGAAGCAGGGCACGCCTTGATCCTGTGGCGTCCACCAGAAGATCAACGCTGCGCTCCAAGCGATGGCCATGTCGGTGCTGAAGCCAGACCTCAGCCCTATCCGCCTGCAATCGTTTCAGCTGAACACGACAACCTTTCAGGAGCTCGACGCCAGAGCGCTCAGCCTCTTGCCAAAACAAGGTTCTGAATTGAGCAAAATCAAGAACGACCCCCAGGGGATCATCCGCCCACCACTGGTGTTCAAGTCCGTCCGGATCGATGACTTGCCAGCCGTTCCAAACTGACGACCAACATTCTCTAGGGATCCTGAGAGCGTCTGCCTCCGATTGCGGCATTGCCGCACTGGAGAAGGCATTGGTTGCTGATGATGGAATCTGATCAGCGAGAGCAACCGCATGTCCCGCGGATGCCAGATGTCTTGCGAGGCGAGCACCCGCAGGACCAGCACCTGCAATCAGGATCTTGAGCAACGGGCGAGGAACTCAGGGCGCAGGTCAGGAGGAGAGAAGTCCGTAGCGAGCTTCTGACTGCCGTTCAAGCGAAGGGGCAAGTTGAAACCGCTCGCGAATGCGTTCCGCCATCTGAACAGGCGTGAGACCAAGCGCTTCCTTGCTCTGCTGCGGCGTGGCGTGATCAACAAGCTGATCCGGAATACCGATCCTGAACAGGTCCACGGGGATCGAGGCATCACTGAGCGATTCCAGAACAGCGGCTCCAAACCCTCCGGCAAGGGCACCCTCTTCCAAGGTCACCACACGCTTGATCCGCCGGGCCAGTGGATGAATCAGGGCTTCGTCCAGCGGTCGCAAGAAGCGAGCGTTCACCACCGTGGCCGATAGCCCGCTCTCCTCGAGCAAGGTTGCGGTATCGAGGGCTGGTTGAACCATGGCCCCATAGGCCACGAGCAGCAAATCATCCCCCTCGCGCAACGACTCGCCACAGCCGAGTGCAAGCGGTTCCCAACCCTCTTCCATCAGCGGAACACCGTTTCCGGAGCCCCTGGGAATGCGCAGCGCTGTTGGCCCGTGATGGGACAGACAAGTGACGAGCATGCGTTGCAGTTCCGCTTCATCCTTCGGAGCCATCACGGTGAAGTTGGGAATGGCCCGCATGTAGCTGATGTCGTATTGACCCTGGTGGGTTGGTCCATCAG
>CAZJLQ010000234.1:0-3120 GCA_964546675.1 uncultured Synechococcus sp. | reverse complement strand
CACGCTCCCGTTCCTGGGCCATCCAGTCGGTCACTGCGGCGCCGTCATGCACCTCGCCGATTTTGTGCACCACGCCTGAGTAGAACAGAATTCGCTCAGTGGTGGTGGTTTTGCCGGCATCAATATGTGCAGCGATACCGATATTTCTGACGCGTTCCAGGGGAAATGCGCGGGACACAGGAAAGTCTCCGGAGTGGGGCGATAAAAGGCGGGTGAGACTCTACAGGCCAGACGTGAGCAAAAGTGCTTTGCGCTGACCCGGGAGGCTCAGTATCTGTAGTGGGCGAAAGCCTTGTTGGCTTCGGCCATCTTGTGCGTCTCTTCGCGCTTGCGAACGGCGTTGCCGGCTTCATTGGCGGCATCCATTAGTTCACCGGCCAGCTTGTGCGCCATGCTGCGACCGTTCCTGGAGCGGGAGAAGCTCACCAGCCAGCGAAGCGCCATGGCCGTGCCGCGTTCCTGGCGAACTTCCATCGGCACCTGGTAGGTGGCACCACCAACGCGTCGGGCGCGAACTTCCACCAATGGAGTGGCGTTCTTCACGGCCGTTTCGAACAGTTCCAGGGGATCGCCACCGGTCCGTTCGTTGATCAGACCGAAGGCGTCCGACAGGATCCGCTGGGCCGTGGACTTCTTGCCGTGCTTCATCAGCCTTGCCACCATCATCGTGGCGAGACGGCTGTTGAACTGCGGATCAGGAAGAACCGGGCGCTTTTCAGCGGCGTTGCGGCGGGACATGGAGGGTCAGATCGTTGTGGTCGGTGAATTCAGTGGAGTGATGTTCCGGGAATCAATCCTTCGGAGCCTTCGCTCCGTATTTGGAACGGGACTGGCGACGGTCCTTCACACCAGCGGTGTCAAGGGTTCCACGAATGATGTGGTAGCGGACACCGGGTAGGTCTTTGACACGACCACCGCGGATCAGCACGACGGAGTGTTCCTGAAGGTTGTGGCCGATGCCACCGATGTATGCGGTCACCTCGAAACCGGAGGTCAGACGCACACGCGCAACTTTGCGCAGGGCGGAGTTGGGTTTCTTTGGCGTGGAGGTGTACACACGAGTGCAGACACCCCGGCGTTCGGGGCAGGCCTTCAGGGCTGGTGACTTCGTCTTGGCCTTAAGGCGCTGACGCTCCGTACGGATCAGCTGTTGAATAGTTGGCATCGAGGGTCGGCTTGCGGTCGGACTCCCCGACCTGTTTCGACAATCCGCCACGTTACCCGGTCGTCCGCCCTCATTAGGGGCGGCTGAAGGCACTGCCGCACGCACAGGTCTGAATCGCTGTGGAGCTGCGAATCAGAAAACCGCCTCCACTGAGATCACCGCGGTAATCCAAACAAAGTCCCTGGAGGAGTTTGAGCTGGTCCTGTGGAGCATGGAGCGTCACCCCGTCGGCTCTGGCGACGGCCACCCCGGTGAGTTGCCCCGGCCGGATGCGGACCAAATGCTGGGCGCAATCGCCTGGTGTGAGATCCAGATGCATCTGCCCGGGGGTGCCGGCGACGGCGGCCTGTCGTCCCAGCTCGGCTGCGGCGGAAGCGGTGAGTCGCAGGTTGTCAGCCATCGGTTGATGTGACTGGGTTCACCACAATGGCAGGGCTGGCTGTGGCACCAGCCCAAGTCCGTTGTGGATCCGCGGTGAACTGCTGCTGCCAGTCATCAATGTTCGTCCTGCCGCGAGCATGGTGGTCGAGCTGCCCCCATCGAGATTGAGCGCATTGCGAAGGCCCAACTGCTGAGCTGCCAGGGCGGTTTCAAGCAGGCTTGGCCCTCCGGCCCCGGCGCTGCGAAGTGTGAGCAGCCACGTCCCTCCCCGTCCATCGCCGACCACGGTCCTCGGCGCTGTCTGTGCCACGAAGCCAGGGCTGAACCCTTCGCCACGGCCGTTGAGCACCACCTGCCCGGCCTGCATCAACAAGGGGCCTCCTCCGAGCACATTCGGCAGGCGCCCCACGGGATTGCTGACCCGTTCCTTCACGGTGGCGCGCTCTCCAACACCGGCTGGCAGGGGTGCTCTGCCCCTCGCCACGATCAGATCGCCATGGCGGGGCAGCGGAACCCCACGCCGCAGCTGGCCAGTGCTGTAGGTCGCAGTCACCGTGCCGTCCTCCAGGAGGATCGCTTGTTCTCCACCGCTCAGGGATCGGTATGTGGGCCCCCAGGCGGCCGTGTATCGACTCAGGCCGCGTTGGACATAGCCGCTGTTGAGGAAGCCCAGCCCCCAGCGTCGCCCACCCTGGACCTGCAATTCCTGATCCAGGCGCAGCCGACCGAATTCGGGTGTCTTGCCCGTCTCCCAAGCCACAACGCCGCGGTTGAGGATTGGCCCCGACAGCCACACCCCTCTGAGGCGCAACGCGCCGAGGGGCAGTTGCTGAATCCGGTTGAAGAAACCACCGTTCACGGCTACCAGTGCGCCAGCCGGCGTGGCCAGCTGGTTTAAGTACCGCAGCCCCTGCTGACGGCCTGCCATGGGCAGCGGCATCAGGCTGAGACCGAGACGGTTCAGTTCACCACCGGCCCGGAGGATCTCCAGGGGCTTGACGCCCACCCGAATTCTGCGGCGTTCCAGCACAAGGCCCCGACCCACCAGGGCGGCGAGGGCCGGATCGGTTAAGGGCAGTGCCGATGGTGCGCTGAGGCTGACGTTGGCGCGACCGGATTGACGCTTTACGCCATCCAGCACCACCCGCCAGGGGGAGGCAAGGGTCAGGCTGCTGAGCCGGGTTGCCTGGCCTTTGAGTCGCAGTCCGGTCTGGGTTTGAAGCGGTGCCAGCCCCAGTTGTTTCAGCTCGTTTTGCTGACGGCGGCTGCTTTGTAGATCGAGCAGAAGATCGGTTCCTTGCCTTTGCACAAACACCGGGCCATTGAGGTCCAGCACCAGGCGGTCAGCGGTGCTGCCTTTCCCCCGCCGTAGCTGTTGCAGACGAGGTCGGGGAAGCGACAACTCCAGGCGTGCATCCTTGCGCTTCAGCTCCACCCCAACGTCCCTAAGCCATTCGGCCACGTCGATGCCAACCTCATCGCCAAGGGTTTTGGTGGTCAGGGCGCTCAGCTGCGCGCGTCGCCCGAACCATTCCAACTGTGCCTGGCCGTTGGATGCACTGCGGTGAAAGCCG
>CAZJLQ010000233.1:0-3184 GCA_964546675.1 uncultured Synechococcus sp. | reverse complement strand
GTTCGGATCGCGACAAAAGCAGCACGTTGCAGGTATGGACGCCGATGAGGCGGGGCGGGTTCCCCCCAAATGTAAAGCGTTTATGAAGAGGGAGTTTCGCTGAGCCGCATCAGTTTCTGAATTACTTCTTCCACGGCCCGATCCGGGGTGGAGGCACCGGACGTGATACCCACGTTGACCGGGCCAGCCGGCAGAAAGTTGGCTTCGGTGGTGAGTTCCTCTCCCAGAGGCTTGTGGCAGATGGTGTTGTCGGCGCTGATTCGATCGGGTGTGTCGATGTGGAAGGAGCGAATTCCGCGACTGATCGCGATCTCCTGGAGATGGGTTGTGTTGGAGGAATTGAACCCGCCGATCACCACCATCAGATCCTGGGGTTCATCCACCAGGGAGAAGATGGCGTCCTGCCTTTCCTGGGTGGCATCGCAAATGGTGTTGAACGCCAGGAAGTGTTCGTTCAACTGCGCCGGACCATATTTCCGAAGCATGGTGCGCTCAAACAGTCTGCCGATTTCTTCTGTTTCGCTTTTGAGCATGGTCGTCTGGTTGGCCACGCCCAAACGTTCAAGATCACGATCAGGGTCGAAACCAGGTGAGCTGGCTTTGGAAAAGCGGGCCATGAAGGACTCGCGATCACCGTTGCCGAGGATGTAGTCAGCAACCAGCTGGGCTTCCTCCAAATCGAGGACCACCAGATAGGTCCCTGCGAATGAGCTTGTGGCGAGGGTTTCCTCGTGCTTCACCTTCCCGTGGATGATGGAGGTGAAGGCATGTTTTTTGTGCTTTTCAACGGTGGTCCACACCTTGGAGACCCACGGACAGGTGGTGTCGACGATGTGACAGCCCCTCTCGTTCAACAGCTGCATCTCCTGAACAGTGGCACCAAAGGCAGGAAGGATGACAACGTCACCTGAGCCCACACCCGAAAAGTCCTTGACGCCCTGATCAACCGGGATGAACTCCACATTCATCTCCCGGAGATGGTCATTCACCGAGGGGTTGTGAATGATCTCGTTGGTGATCCAGAGCCGCTCATCTGGATAGTGGCGACGCGTCTCGTAGGCCATGGCAACGGCGCGCTCCACTCCCCAGCAGAAGCCGAACGCTTCAGCGAGGCGCACCTGCAAGCGGCCATGGCTGAGTTTGTAGCCATTGTCCCGGATCGTTCCAATCAGACCGCTTTGGTAGGCCTGCTCCAGACTCTCGGCAACCTCTTCGGCGCGACCAAAGCCACGACGGTTGTAACGCTCCGAATGGTGGAGGGAGCGCTTGAAGGCGTGGGTGTCCATGGTTGGCTCCGGAGTGCAGCGACTCTATTGGGGAAGCCGGAATCGCACGGGCATGAAAAAGCCCGGCAATTGCCGGGCCAGAGAGATGAACAAGGCGAGAAGCGCTTGATCAGTTTGAGGTGATCGCGAAGTCGGGATAGGCCTCCATGCCGTGTTCGCCGATGTCCAAACCATCGTTTTCCTCTTCTTCGGTGACACGGATTCCACCGAAGATGGAACCGATGATTTGCCAAGCGATGAAACAGGTCACGATCGTCCAGATCGCATAGGCGCCAGCACCGAGGGCTTGGATACCCAATTGCTCAATTCCTCCACCGACGATGAGGCCAAGTGGGGAACCATCACCCTGGATGTCGTAGCCCCACAAGCCGATCACAATCGTTCCCCAAACACCGCAGGTGCCGTGGACGGAGAAAGCACCGACAGGGTCGTCGATTCCAAAAGAATCAAGGGCAGCAACTGAAATCACCACCAAAATGCCGCCGACGGCGCCGGCGACCCAGGCACCCACCATGGTGAGGTTGCCGCAACCTGCGGTCACGCTCACCAAGCCGGCAAGAATGCCATTAATGATCATGGTGAGATCGGGCTTTTTCGACACGAGAGTCGAATACACGGTGGCTGCAATGGCACCGCCTGCAGCGCCCAGGGTCGTGGTCACCGCAACGTATGGGACCCATTGGTCCATCACAAGCTGAGAACCAGGGTTGAAGCCATACCAGCCGATCCAGAGAATCAGCGCGCCCAACGTGGCAATCGACATGTTGTGGCCAGGGATGGCCTGGGTTTTTCCATTCACGAATTTGCCGATCCTGGGTCCAAGCAGAACAGCACCAACGAGACCTGCCCATGCTCCAACGGAGTGGACGATGGAAGAACCTGCAAAGTCGATGAACTCTTTGCTGCCGACGCTATTAAGCCAACCGCCGTTCCATTCCCAGCTTCCAGCGATGGGATAGATGATGGCCGTTAAGACCAGTGCGAAAATAACGAACTCACCAAACTTGATTCGCTCAGCAACAAGGCCGGAGACAATTGTTGCTGCTGTTCCTGCGAATGCGGCCTGGAAGAGAAAATCGACTGTTGGTACGAGACTTGCCCCTTCGATCATCTCCGCCGTAACGGTTGGATCAAAGAAAAATCCCAAAGCTCCACCCTTGCCGTAATACAGAAGACCCGGAATGACGGCGTCTCCATACATCAAAGAGAAACCAATGAACCAATAGGCCGTCACCGCGAGGCCAAAGACGAACAGGTTTTTCGCGAGGATGTTGACCGCATTTTTTTGGCGGCACATTCCTGCTTCCACCATGGCGAAGCCGGCGTTCATGAAGATCACGAGGATCGTCGCCACCAACAACCAGAGGTTGTTGGCTAAGAAAGCTGCACTTAGATCAGGAAGTTCAGCGGCCTTAGCGGAAAGTGTAAAAATACCTAGTCCAAACAGGGCCAGCGGAATGGAAGCTGCCCAGAGGAGGGAACGGTTGGAGCTCAGTCCACGGATGCGTCGTAAGAGCATCAATGGACCTTCAAGCAGAGAGGCGTTCTGAAGAGTTTTTCGCCGCCTGAACTGCGGGATTGCTGCAGTCGTCATGGATGGAAGAGTGCGGGGCTGCGGTCCTTCGACCTTTGTAACGGTTCAGTCGCCCGTTGTAACGGGTCGAACCAACCCTGACGTGCAGGGACAGGTTTAAAAGTACGTCTTGATACAGATCCGAGTCTCGTGCGTAGATTTATCAATTTTTCGCTAAAAGTGGTTACATTTTGCACGGTTTTAATCCCTGCCAAACAATTTTCTCCAACAGAAATCTGAAACAGCAGGGCATCACTTCGACGCCCCTCCCCACTGCTGCTCTGAACAGCTCCCCATAGCGCGGATCGGCCTGATCCCCTGGTGC
>CAZJLQ010000232.1:0-3192 GCA_964546675.1 uncultured Synechococcus sp. | reverse complement strand
GATTGGCGTAAGTATCAACCATAGCTCAATGTTGGGGTTCCGATCTGTTTCCGCTCCCTTTATGTCCTTTATTTAAAGGTCGATGCATGGCCATAGGCCTTTCTTTTGAGTTTTGGCTTTTTCGTTTCTCCAAGGTCCTGTTTTTTGTGTTGAAATATATTGTGTATTTTCAATTGCTTGAGTGATGCTTTAACGCTTCATCAAGATGGGACCTTGCTTGCCTGTGAGCGGGTCTGTCTTGGAAATGTAAATCTTGTTTTTGCGAGCTTGCTGTTTGCATGGATGGATACGTCGTCGATCACATTATTTTTGAATCATCGATGGGTTAATGGATGTTTTTGTGGTGTTTGCAGAAAGCATCCTGACTTCTGAAGTTTGCTCATGTCTTGTTTTGGAGCGGTTCCGCTCCTCGAATTTAGGGGGAAGTTCTATTTGGTTGATGCGAAGAGAGGGTCTTCTGGAAGGTTTTGAGTGGAGCGGCTGCGCTGGTCTTCCGGTGAGCGGTCGTGGGTGTTTTTGAGGTTGCTTGATGGCTGTGAGAAAGGTCACACGTTTTCTTGAAGCAGATCAATGAGTCTTCAGTTTGAACTTGCGATGGTGTGTTTGTCGGAGGACAACCTCCCAGCAATCAAACGTTTCTGATCTCTTTAATCCTCACACACCATCCCCACCATGACTTTCATTCCCCGCCACAATCTTGCTAACCGTGCCGCAGCCATTCAGCCCGCGCGTGGATTTACGATGGCAAATCAAACTGTTGCTTCGTCCCAACCTTCCGCTGTTGCTGCGGTAATGAGCACAATGCCTGTCAACTCAGCAGCAATGCTGGGTATGGCGCCAACAGGTTTGAATACTGATGTGGTGCGGCCAATGAATCTTGGCGCTGCAACTCAACTTGGAGCGATGACCCGCTCTTTCAATATTGGAATTGATCGCAGCTGGAATGTTGGCAGCTTCCTGGGTGTGGCGAATGAGAAGAGCTACAGCAAGTTTCTTGGACTGGACAAGACGTTGTCCAACGTGAACTTCAATCCCAGTGCTGGTGTCGCTGGTTTGAAATTTAAAACAGGTCACAATAAGTTAAAGGCAGGTTTGGATCTGCAAGCTGGTTATGGACTGGGTTCATTCTCGATTCAAGGAAGTTTGAATGCTGAGGCAAGTCTTGATGCCGATGGTTTGTCCTTCAGTGCAACGACTTTCGCTCCATCGATCAATTTGGAACTGCCCTATGCCTACTTGAATCTTGATGCGGTGGGACAGGTCAAATTGGATCCAAGCTTGAAACTCTGGTATGACGTCTGGCTGGCATCCGGTCAAACAGGCAATTTGCTGTCGTCCTTGAAGACCGATGTGAACGTTCAACGGTCGTTGGTTGATCTGGATACCCGTGATTTAACAGGTAGTAATTATTCCAAGAGCTTCAACATTGGTGCTCTTTCGGCGACCGCACGTTTGCCAAGGATCAGCGATGCCTCTGCTCTGGCCTCGGTTCCTTCCTCCATCCAAGCTGATCTGGATTGGCGGCAGGGGTTTGGTGATGGTGTCGCCTATGGAGTCAGTGGATCGTCCAATCTGGTGGATCTAGAGATGTCGCTTGGCCAGGTTGCCAGTTATTTCGGAATCCCAATGACGTTTAACAAATCGGTGTGGGGTGGGGCTCTGCGTGCATCAGGCACATTGCTTGATGCCAGTGTAGGAATTGAGGCCGGTATTGATTACGATGCCAACGTTGCTCTTAAGCCCAATGTCTACGCCATTGTGGAAGGCAGCACCCGCAAGCACGATATTTTTGCCGACGACTTGTTGTCTAACAACCAGTTCCGTGATGCCAATAATGATGGCAAGATCTCAGTCACGATCGAAGCCGACCCGATCATTGCAGCGAGTGCATCCGCTTCAATCAACACCGATGTGAATGCTGAAGCTGAATTGCTTTCGGCCAGCGTTCGTGTGAACAAATGGGGCATTAAGAAGAACTGGAATGTTGGTCCTCTCTGGGAAGGTGGTCCATGGTCCATTGCTTCCAACGAAATTGAATTGGTGGACATCAGCAAGACCGTTGCCCTGTCTGATATTGCTCCTGGCCTGCAAAGTCAGCTCTCGACCAGTTTCGAGTTGCCGGTGATCTGAGCCGAAATGGATCCATCACCTGATCGGTTCTGCCCCGGTCATTCCGCTGCATGTGTCACCATTTCGGTGGCGCCTGCGGCGGTTTTTGGTTGTTGAGGTGGAGCACACAGCCATCTATTTTGATGACGTAGACCCTGCAACATCGCGATGCTTCGCCTCAGCGAATTGCGGCTGCCACTTGATCACCAGCAACAGGATCTCGAGTCGGCTCTGTTGCGGCGTCTGCGTATTCCTCCTGAACGGTTGATTGAGCACAGATTGGTGAAGTGCAGTGTCGACGCGCGCCGCAGGGATCGGATTCAGTTGATCTACAGCGTTGATGTTCGGGTGAAGGGTGAGGCCTCCCTGCTGCGGCGCAGAGGGCAACAGGCGCGTTTGCGCCTTGCACCGGACACGCGCTATCGCCTGCCGGGACGGGCACCGGAGCAGTTTCCTTCCGTTCCTGAACATCGCCCGATTGTGGTCGGTGCAGGACCATGCGGTTATTTCGCAGCCTTGCTGTTGGCTCAGATGGGTTTCTGCCCATTGCTGTTGGAGCGGGGCCAGCCGGTTAAAGAACGCACCTTGCAGACCTTCGGGTTTTGGAAGCGCCGGTTGCGGTTTGATCCTGAATCGAATGCCCAGTTCGGCGAGGGCGGTGCCGGCACGTTCTCTGATGGCAAGCTCTACAGCCAGGTCAGTGATCCGGAGCACTACGGGCGCAAGGTGCTGGAGGAATTGGTGGCCAGTGGTGCCAACGCGGAGATCCTCACGGTGCACCGGCCCCATATCGGTACGTTCAAGCTGGCGACGGTGGTTCGCGGTCTACGCGCCCGGATCGAAGCGCTGGGGGGTGAGGTCCGTTTTGGCTCCAGGATGGATCGTCTGGTGCTTCAACCTGCCAACGGAGAGAAACCGTTTCAGGTTGTCGGTGTGGAATTGGCGGACGGACAACGCATCGACTGTCGCCACCTGGTGCTGGCTCCCGGTCATTCCGCCCGTGACTGCTTCGCCATGCTCGAAGACGAGGGCGTGCAACTGGAGCCCAAGCCCTTTTCCGTGGGGGTTCGCATCGAGCATCCC
>CAZJLQ010000231.1:0-3198 GCA_964546675.1 uncultured Synechococcus sp. | reverse complement strand
CAACGGAATCGCTTCCAACACGAACGGCAATTCCAAGAAAAAGCGCATCAGCACAGCAGACCTTGCGGGCAATGCGCCGACAAGATGTTCAGACAAATGAGCAAAAAATCAGCCAAAAATGCAATAAGGCAACAATCCGACAACGTTGGAGAGAAATGTAAAACTTTCAAAAGCAGAGAATAAAAGGCTAAACATTCAAATAAACATTAGACGCGAATCAAACTCACCGGTCAAATCATCAAAGACAACTCATTAATAAGCATCCTGCATTTCATAAAAATCAGGCTGCACATAGTCTTTCCTCAACGGCCAACCCTTCCAATCTTCTGGCATCAAAAGACGCTTGGGATGCGGATGCCCCTCAAATTGAATACCAAACATGTCGAATGTTTCTCGCTCCTGCCAATCAGCACCACGGAACAACCCATAAACAGAAGGAAGTGATGGCGTTCCTTCCCTGGAGAGAAAAACCTTCAGGCGAACCTCTCGAATCTTGGCGTCCACCCCAGAAGACATTGCCTCTACCTTCTCATTCAGGGCCACCAAGTGATAAAAACAAACCAGATGTTCACCAGGACCTTCGTCATATCCCCCCTGGCATTGGAGGTAATCAAAACCGTTGCCTTTCAGTGCAGCGGCGATGATTGGAAGCAGCATCGGCTCAACACCGATCTGTTCCAGACCCAGGTGATCGGGGTCGAGTGGTTGATGTTCAAAGCCCTGGGATTGCAACCACTGACTCACAGGACCCGCTTCAACAACAGCAACTGCTGCTGTCTCTTCAACCGCTGCTGACTCTTCAGCGGCTGGAGTGTCTTGGGGCGTTTCACTCATGACTCAACAGGCTCCTTTGCCGGAGTAAGAACAGCAGCGTCGGTGGCCAGTTTGCGGCCAGGTGCTTCGGCAAGTGCTGCACGTTGGGTTTCCGCCTGAAGGTATGCACCGGTGATTTCAGGCTCAACAAGCTTCATCGAGTGAGCGACAGTGCAATAGCGGTGCGTTTGCTGATGCTTACGACGTTCCGCAAGCGACTCATCACCAACCTTCTTACGAAGCTTGATCACGGCATCAAAAATGGCTTCTGGCCGTGGAGGACAACCAGGGAGATACAGATCGACGGGAATCAGTTTGTCCACCCCCCGAACTGCCGTTGTGGAATCAGCACTGAACATGCCACCGGTGATCGTGCAAGCGCCCATGGCGATGACGTACTTGGGCTCAGGCATTTGCTCATAAAGCCTCACCAGAGCAGGGGCCATCTTCATCGTGAGCGTGCCGGCCACGATCAGGAGATCAGCTTGTCGTGGTGAACTGCGCGGAACAAGGCCGAATCTGTCGAAATCGAACCGGGAGCCAATCAGAGCAGCGAATTCGATGAAACAGCAGGCTGTTCCGTAGAGGAGAGGCCAAAGGCTGCTGAGTCGTGCCCAGTTATGGAGGTCATCCAGGCTGGTGAGGATCACATTTTCACTGAGATCACTCGTCACCGACGGCGCACCGATCGGACCACAGCTCGCTTCACGCAGGTCGCGAACGGCTGTGATCGAAGGCGTGTTGGTTAGGGGAGTTTCAGGCATGACTCAGCTCCACTCGAGAGCACCCTTGCGCCAGGCATAGGCAAGAGCAACGAGAAGGATGGCAATGAAAATCAGGGCTTCAATGAAAGCCAACAGACCAAGGCGGTTGAACGCGACAGCCCAGGGATAAAGAAAAACGGTCTCGACATCAAAGATGACGAAGACCAGAGCGAACATGTAGTAGCGAATGTTGAATTGGATCCAAGCACCGCCAATGGGCTCCATGCCCGATTCGTAGGTGAGTTGACGTTCACCTGCGCGGCTCTTGGGAGCCACCAATTTGTTGGTGATCAGTGCCAACGCCGGTACGGCAGCAGCGATCAACAAAAACCCCAGGAAGGCGTCGTAGCCAGGCAGGGCAAACATGGACGTCCCCGTAGACCAACCCATTTTGGCATTCACTGCCGAGAGTTGACGTCGATAGAGTCAGCCGGCATGGCAGCACAGCGGTGAGCGACGAGATCCAGTCTGCGGAGTCCACAACAGCTCCGGTGGAAACCATCGCCGAAGCTTCAAGCGGGGACGACCAATCAGACGACCAATCAACGGATCCCCGCACCCACCGTTTCGAGTGCCGCAGTTGCGGATACGTCTATGACCCCGATGAAGGGGTGAAGAAGGTGGGAATCCAGGTTGGTACAGCCTTTGAAGATCTCGACCCGCTGCGGTTTCGCTGCCCGGTCTGCCGCAGCCGTGTCGCGGCTTTCAGAGATATCGGTCCAAAAACCAAAGCAAGCGGCTTCGAGGAAAACCTCAATTTCGGGCTTGGGGTGAACCGCCTGACGCCCGGTCAGAAGAATGTTCTCATCTTCGGCAGCATGGCGCTTGCCTTCGCGTTTTTCCTGTCCCTTTATTCCTTGCGCTGATGTCCCGCACCATCACCAGATTCCTAACTCCCATTCTCAATCTCGCTCTGGTTGTCCTGATCAGCGTTGGACTGAGTGGATGCGTCACCACCCGTCTGCCGATTGCCGTCTCAAGTCCTTGGGAGGCCCAGGACCTCGACACCCAGGCCAATCCACTGGATGTGGCTTTTACCGACCGGAACCATGGATTTCTCGTCGGAAGCAATCGGATGATCCAGGAAACCGACGATGCAGGCTCCAATTGGAATCCTCGCAGCCTCGATCTGCCGGATGAGGAAAACTTCCGGCTGATCAGCATCGACTTCAATGGGACAGAAGGCTGGATCGCTGGTCAACCAGGCCTGCTGATGCACAGCACCGATGCAGGTCAGAACTGGACGCGGCTGTTTCTAGACACCAAATTGCCCGGCGAGCCCTACCTGATTACGGCACTGTCCAAAAATTCGGCTGAACTTGCCACCAACGTTGGCGCCGTTTACGAAACCCATGACGGTGGTGGCAGCTGGGAGGCCAAAGTCACCGACGCAGCGGGCGCTGTCCGCGATCTTCGCCGCAGTGACGACGGCAGCTATGTCAGCGTCAGCAGCCTCGGCAACTTCTACGCCACCTGGGAGCCCGGAGACCCTGTTTGGCAGGTCCACCAGCGGGTAAGCAGTCAGCGACTGCAAAGCATTGGCTATCAACCTGATGGAAATCTCTGGATGCTCGCCCGTGGCGCCCAAATCCGCCTGAATGAAGAGCAGGGCGATCTGGAG
>CAZJLQ010000230.1:0-3224 GCA_964546675.1 uncultured Synechococcus sp. | reverse complement strand
CACCACCGTTTCCAGGAGCAGCAGCGAGCCGCTTTGACGCCATAACCAACGCCAGCGAACCGGCGGCTTGGGGGGGTCACCTCCTGGCAATAGATCATCCGCCAGTTGAAGCAGCCCAATCAGGGGGATCAAAGGAACGACCAGGCTCAGAACAACGACGAGATCACCGATTTGCACCAGCCAATCGGCCTCGAGCAATCGCAGATCCTGCCCCACAACGGCTAGTCCTGTGGCACTGAGCAAGACAAGCGTTGAGCGCCCCACGCATTGCCACGGAGCCTTTCCGAAGGCAATCCAGGCACGGGGTAGAAGCGTCAGCAGCGGCAACTGCTCATGGGCTCCGACCAATGGATCCAAGTTGTCAGAGAAGTGGCCCAAGCCGCTCGAGCAGGTCGTTTGCCGTGGCTTGGGGGACAGGCAGGATCGACAGGCGATTGCCGCGTTTGATCACCGGCAGTTGCTCTTCAGTGAAAAGCTCACGCAGGCGCTCGAGGCTGAGCATCTCTTTGAACTGACCGCAATACTTCAGCTTGGCGCAATCCCATCGCGGTTTCTCAGGACTGGATTTCGGGTCGTAATACTTCGCGCCCGGATCAAACTGGGTTGGATCAACCAACTGGGTCTCGATGATTTCCATGAGGCCAACGATGCCGGGGGGCTTGCAATTGGAGTGATAAAAAAAAGCTTGATCGCCAGGTTGCATGGTCCTCATGAAATTGCGCGCCTGGTAATTGCGGATCCCATCCCAGAGAGTTGTGTTTTCCTGCTTGAGGTGATCAATGCCATAAACATCAGGTTCGCTCTTCATCAACCAGAAGGAAGGGGAAGACATGCTTGTTGTTCCTGAGTGGCTCTTGAACCAACTTTAGATCGATGCGTCAGCACATCATGTGGTCATCGGTCTGCGCGCTCGTGATCAATCTGGAATTGACGTTTCGCCCCACGCCTTGATCGACAAAGTAAGGCCCACATCAATCCTCACTCGGGATTGAAACCATAAACCGAACTCAGCATGAATTTCGTAAAAAATTGAGCCTTCGCAACAAGTGACTCAAGAATCTGACAATCAATTTCGATATTGATAGTTTTAACGGCTTCCCCAGCCGAAGCCATTTCAGCACCAGCACCCAACCAGAATCCCAGGCGCTTCTCTATAGATCTTTACGAGGCGAGATTGGCCATGCAATGACATTGTTTTCATCACCACGGCCAAGTGGCCACAGCTCCTTAAACGATCTTTCCTTGACCATCCTGCTCGAAAAGATCTTCCCTGATTGAAAAGGTCAGTCCATTGTCCATAGAAACCTCAGTGCCATAGCCAATCAAAGTGCCTGGGCCAACCCAGCCTGGCTGCTTATCGCTCATGTCAGGCGGAGATTCAATTCGATAAAGATCAACTTTAAAACGACCTCTTTTACGCTTATTAGCGCCTGCCTGCGAGCGATCACGGCTTAACAAGATATCTTCATCGCGGTCGAACCGATTGTTCCCCGTATCAAGGTAAAGACTTGATTGCCGTGTTTTTGATCGATACTCAACAAAGCGAACTATTGGGTCACTATCACGCGTTTCTATCAGTTTCCAGAGGACACTCTTTTTGGTTTTATCGAGCCGCCGATAACGTCCTGTGTAGTGAGCGATGTGCGGATTGATCGCCATCGAACTTGAAACTGAATCATTTCAACTTTAGGCACAACAGGCAACAGACGCTCCTGAGTGATAAGTCAAAACGTGTGGCCGCCACCTGAGCAGGTCAGGATCAAGCGACTGTTGCACGGTGCTGTTCAACCAATTCCCTGAAATGGTCCCCGCGAGCTTCAAAGTCGCGGTACTGGTCAAAACTGGCGCAGGCGGGTGAAAGCAGCAGGCAAGCGGCACCAAGTCGCTTGGCAGTACCCAGCGCCACTGGGACGGCCTCGGACAGATCGTCGCAACAGTGCAGCTCCCCTTTGAATCCACTCGCGCTGATCAAAGACTCCAACTCCTGAGCTCCTGCGCCGAACAGCACGACGGAGCAGGCCTTGTTGTGAAGTTGTTGGAGCCAGCCCTTGGCATCGCCCTGCTTGGTCTGGCCGCCAGCCAACACCACTGTTGTCGATGGCATGGCGCGAAGCGCCACTTCGGCAGCGTCGTAATTGGTGGCTTTGCTGTCGTTGAAGACGGCCACATCATCAACGGCGTTCAGTGCTTCCAGCCGATGAGGCACGCCCGGAAAACTTTTCAGGCCCGCTTCGATCTGCTGGCTGCTCAAGCCGATTTCCCGAGCCGCGGCGGTAACCATCAACAGGTTTTGACGGTTATGGACTCCCGGCATGGACAACGCACACGCGGAAAACATCGGCCCGGAAGCGTCCTGGACGATGCCCTCGGCATCGATCCAGAGATCTGCCGGATGCCCATCAGGATTCGGGCCTTCAGCACTGACCCAGAGACCTTTGTTCCAACTGCGGCGTTGCTGGCGCAGATCCGGGTCGTCGGCGTTGAAAATGGCCAGCTCCGATCGCTCGAGCAAACCGCGCTTGATCGCTCGGTAAGCCTCCAGGGAGCCGTGCCGCTCCAGATGATCCGGAGTGAGTGTTGTCCACAGACCGATCCGCGGCGAGATGTCGGCTGCCGCTTCGATCTGATAGCTGCTCAGTTCCATCACCAACCAGTCGGGTGGCACCGATGGCGCACTGCTGATCAACAGTGCCATTTCTGCGGCAGACACTCCCATGTTCCCTCCCATGGGGGCATTGAGACCGGCGGATTGAAGAACGTGATTCAGCAGATGGGTCACGGTGGTTTTGCCGTTGGTGCCGGTGATTCCGACCCATGGAATGTCACGCAAGGCATCCCATGCCACGGCCATCTCACCGATGACGGGCACCCCTTCGCCCCGTAAAGCGGCAAGGGTGGGGTGATTCCAGGGAATGCCTGGACTGATCACCACGCATCGGATCGATCCTGTCCACGGTTTGAAGCTGGCTGGCTCCAGCGGAACCCCCAACAGCACATCGATGCCCTCAGCCCGTAAAGCTTCAGCGGTTGCAGCGAATTGCGGAGAGTCGCTGCGCTCAATCAGGCTGACCTGATGACCCTGAGACGCCAACAGTTTGGCTGCACCAATGCCGGAGCGTCCAAGCCCCACGACAATCGTGCGTTCCATCAAAATTCAGTCCCTGACTGAGAAATGGGCGATACTGGATTTGAACCAGTGACTCCTACAATGTCAATGTAGTGCT
>CAZJLQ010000229.1:0-3224 GCA_964546675.1 uncultured Synechococcus sp. | reverse complement strand
GGAGGCCTGGCAGCGGATGGAGGCCGGCTGAGGCGGCCAGCAGTTCCATCGGGTGATGCACGCTGGCGCGATCGGCGAGGTGCTGGCGCAACTGCATCGTGCAGCCGATGTTGGCGCTCGCCACCAGCTCGGCGCCGGTGCTGCTCAGGTCGTCTGCCTTGATCCGCCCCAGTTCAGCCCCTTCCTCGTATTGCACCAGGTTGTAGATGCCGGCACTGCCGCAGCAGACGCCCGCTTCGGTGGCTTCTCTGAGTTGCAGCCCAGGGATGGTCCGTAGCAGTTGGCGCGGCTGGGCCTGAATCCCCTGCCCGTGAATCATGTGGCAGGCATCGTGCATGGCCACAACGGCATGAAGCGGTTGCAACCGGGCTCGGAACGCTTCGCTCAGGCCATGAATCGCCAGAAATTCCTGCACGTCCTGCACCGGTGCACGGAACTGGACGTCTGTGGTCAGCAGCTCGTCGTAGGCCTTCATCGTGTGACCGCAACCGGAGGCGGCCACCAGCACCGCATCGAGCTCTCCGTCAATGGCATTCATGCTGCGCACCAGATCAGCGGCCAACTGGCGTGTCAGCTCCAGTTCCCCCTGGTGATGGCTCACCGCACCACAGCAGCCCTGGTCGGGCGGGATCACCACCTCAAAGCCGTTGGCCTGCAGCACCTTCACCGTGGCAATGCTCACGTTCGGGTCGAAGCAGCGCTGCACGCAACCCAACAGCAATGCCACCCGTCCGCGAGATTCGCCTTCAGCGGGATTGACCTGCGGCAGTTGATCGCTGAAGGCCTCTGCTGCCAAGGGCGGCAGCAATCGCTCCATCGCTTCGATCTCGGGGCCGAACAGCTTGGTGAGCCCTGTACGGCGAGCCAGGGCCTGCAGGGGAGTGCCGGCATAGGCCCGCAGTGGTTGCAGCAGCGCCCGCAGACGACCCGGGTAGGGGAGCACCTGCAACAGCAACTGGCGGAAGCTGGTTTGCCAGGCCGATCGTTGCCCCGCCTTGATCAGCTTGGGCCGGGTGTGCTCGATCAGCTGGTCGTAGCGCACCCCTGAAGGGCAGGCGCTGACGCAGGCAAAACAGCCCAGGCAGGTGTCGAAATGACTGGCGACGGTGGCGTCCAGTTCCAGTTCACCGGCTTCGATCGCACGCAGGGCGTGAATGCGTCCCCGGGGGGAATCCATCTCACTGGCCAGGACGCGGTAGCTGGCGCAGGTGGGCAAACAGAAGCCGCAATGCACGCAGGGGTCGGCGGCGCCCGGGGGGAGGCCCGGCAACTCGGTCGGTGAGGCCATCTGCCGATTCTGGCTGATTTGCACCGAGCTGATTGGCACCAAGCTGATTTGTACCGTGCTGATCGACAGCCCTGGATCGGGCTGGAATCGAAGCCCTATCGCAGGCGATCCAGGCGCAGTTGATCCTCTGCGGATGTCAGCGCCAGAAAGCCGAGCCCCACCACACCGATGGCGGCGAGGGCCGTGGCCGAAGCAATCATGAACATGATCACGATTTGATAGCGCACAGCGTTGGATGGATCAGCGCCCTGGAGGATCTGCCCTGTCATCAACCCCGGCAGACTCACCAGACCCACCACGACCATGGCGTTGATGGTGGGGATCATCGCCACGCGCATCGCATCCTGGATGGCGTGTCGAGCGGCTTCCCAGCGGGTTGCTCCATGGGCAAGCCATGCTTCGATCTGCTCCCGTTCGCTCTGCAGGTTTTCAATCAGGCGGTCGAGTCCGAGAGAAACGCCGTTCAAGGTGTTGCCAAGAACCATGCCCTGAAGAGGGATCAGGTATTGCGCTGCGTACCAGGGATCGGGACGGATGATCCCGGTCAAGGCCAAGCCGGTGATCAGGGCCGAGGCCGCCAGCACACTCAGCACGCTGTTGAGGTAGATCCCGGAGAAGCGCCGGCGCGAGCGCTGCACGGAGCTGACTCCGGCAATGGCCGCCATCACCAGGCTCACCGCGAGGATCACACTGGCATTGTCTTGCTGGAACAGCCACTGCAGCAGATGGCCCACCAGCAGGAGCTGCACGACGGTGCGCGCTGAGGCCCACAGCAGTGATCGGGTGAGGCCGAGCTGCAGAACAACGGAGAGCAGCACATTGATCAGGATCAGCAGGCTTGCCAGAGCGAGCTGCCCGTTGCTGATTGCCACAGAGCCACTGGCGCTCATCGCCTCAAATCCACACAGCGGTGCGCCAGCCGCTCCACCTGCGCTGAATCGTGGCTTGTGAACAGGCACGCCACCTCACGGGCCTGCAGCCAAGACCGCAGCAGATTCTCAGCGGCTGCGCTGCTCTCTGGATCGAGGGATGCCGTCGGTTCATCGAGCAGCAGCACGGAGGGCTCGAGCAACAGTGCTCTGAGCAGCGCCAGAAGCTGCCGTTCGCCACCGGAGAGGTGATGGGCTGGCTGTTTCAAAAATGTTGAATCGCGTCCGAGTTGTTGCAGCCAATCTGGAAGATTGTGGAGGTTGGCCAGGTGCCGCCGGTGCACACGGAAACGAAGAGGCCAGAGCAGATTGGTTTCCACGTTCCCTTCAACAAGCGGCGTCTGTTGGGCCACGTAGAGAACCGCTGCTCGCCACGCGGGGTTGTGCCAGCTGTCTGTTCGGCGCCCCTGCAGCCTGAGTTCGCCAGTACAGAGGGGATCAAGCCTGGCGATGGCTCGTAGCAACTGGGTTTTGCCGCAACCGCTCGGACCACGCACGGCCACGCGTTCGCCTGGCCACAGTTGAAGACTTAAATCCCACCACAACCGTTTCTCCTGCCGTTCCCAACCGATCTGCAGGGTCTCCAGCAATGGTTTGGAGGGGGCCTGGTCCATGGCGCTCGACCCGAACAGGTTCGATTGTTGCCTTTTCCCGTTGAGGAACAAGGTGGTGCCGTCGCCATCCGCCATCAACGTGTTGCCAGGTCCTCAGCCTTGTGGATGGGCCGCAGTGACAAATCGCTTCAAGGCGTTACTGGACGGGCTCACGTTTCCGGGGTGCTGATTGATTCTCACTCGAACTTGTATCGTGCCTGATCAATGTTCATTTGTTGATCCATTTTGATCAAGACTTTGACATTTTTGTGTAGGCTTTGGCGCTTGGCGGTCTTCTGTTTTTAATGGCTGCTTGTGAGGCGGTTTTGGTTTTTGTTTGTTTCAGTCAGGCAATATTTCGGGGTTCTCGTGAATCGTTTGGCAGGCTGTTGGCGTGCCGAGGCGAAGGGATTG
>CAZJLQ010000228.1:0-3229 GCA_964546675.1 uncultured Synechococcus sp. | reverse complement strand
CCCCAGATAACGATCTCCCCCCCCCTGAATGGTGAGAGAGGCGAGCCCGCACGTCTGAAGTTGTTCCTTCACCTCCTCCGGGGTGAAGGCCGCCACGAGCGAAGCCAAAAAATCACGGATCAGAACCTGCGGTGCGTCTGGAAGATGGCGCTGTTGAAGTTGATGGGCATTCGCCATGCTGCTCGGACGTCTGAGGTCGCGGTGCAGGGTCAGACATCCAGGTGCGGCGAAATGTCGTGTGACCCGCCAGAGCAATTCCGGTTCGTGCAGATGGTGCAGAAGGCTGTTGCTGACCACCACATCGGCCCTGTGATGAAGATCGGAGCACGGCCCGTGGTCCAGACAATCCTGCAGCCGTAGAACGCGGAAATCAAAACGGCTGTCGCCCTGGCCAGCCTTCTCGCGAGCACGTTGGATCATCGGAGCCGAACCATCAATTCCCACAACGCGGGCCTGTCCGAATTGCTTGGCCAAGCGCAGGGCAATGTTTCCAGGGCCACAACCGAGATCGACGATGCAGAGATCGGATCTTTGCTGAGACCTGGGCTGAGATCTGGATTGCAACATGGACACCACCAGGTCCACAAGATGGGCATCTCCCTCGTTGAAATCCGCTTCGGCATAGGCCTGCACCTGGATCTGATCATTCATCAGCTCGGGTTCTGGCTGCCGCTGCATCGAAAGCTGCTGTCTGGACCATCAGTCTGAACAAAGCGCTGCCGATGGTGGGAATGGAACCTTGCTGACCCCATCTATGGCGTTAGGGTTCGGTCAATCCCTGTGCCCAGCCGCACGTGACCCTGACACCGAGTCGCACTGAGGTCGCCGCGAACGACCGCGCCCGTTTCGGCGATTTTCCGATCACTGCACCAGCAGCCAACCCGGTCTTCTACCGGACCTACAGCCGCCGCACTACCGAGGGCAGAGAAAGCTGGTCACAGGTTGGTGAGCGCAATCTCAATGGCTTGCGCCGATTGGGCCATCTCAACGATGAAGAAGTCGCGCTTCTGGCTCGGATGCAGGCTGCAAAGACCGCCTTGCCCTCCGGCCGTTGGCTCTGGATCGGAGGCACGGATTGGATTGAGCAACCCATCAATTTTTCAGGCGCCTACAACTGCACCTCGACCAATCTTGTCGATTGGGATGCCTTTGGTCTGATGATGGACCTGGCCATGATGGGGTGTGGCACCGGCGCCATCATCGAACCGCATCTGATTGAACGGCTGCCGCAGATCAGGAATCCGATCACGGTGTTGAACGTGTCGGACATCGGCGTCACCCCAGCCGGCTCCCGTCAGGATGCCTGCACGCACTCGATCGAAGGCAACCGCGTCAAGATCAAGGTTGGTGACACGCGTCGCGGTTGGGTGGACAGCTATCAGCTCATGCTGGAGCTCAGCAGCGATGCGCGATTCAAGGGAGAAACCGTCGAAGTTGAGGTGGATCTCTCCGATGTGCGGCCCGTGGGAGAGACCCTCAAGGGTTTTGGCGGCATGGCCAATCCCGTGAAACTGAAAGATCTTTACCACCGGGTCTCAAAGCTGCTTAACAAAGCGGTTGGGCGGCAGCTGAGCTCAGTGGAGTGTTGCCTCCTGATCGATGAGGCAGCGGTCACGATCGTTGCAGGCAACATCCGCCGCAGCGCGGGAATGCGTCAGTTCGCTGCCGATGACCAGGCCGCGTCCTCGGCGAAGGACAATCTGTGGCAGCAGGATGATCAAGGCAACTGGCGGATCGATCCCGACCGCGATGCCCTGCGAATGGCCAACCACACCCGTGTGTATCACACACGGCCCAGCAAGGAGGTTGTGCTCGCGGCAGTCACCAAACAGTTCCATTCCGGCGAAGGTGCCATCCAGTTCGCCCCCGAAGCGATTGCCAGATCGAATGCCGACCTGCTGTCGACAGCGGAGTTACGTCGGGAATTCATCGAGATCTACTGCGATCAGGGGCGAGAAGAAGCTGGTCGCTGGTTGCAGCTGAATCACGGCCCCATGGATGAGGCCGAGCTCGCGCACCGGCTCGGGCGCTACGGGCTCAATCCCTGTGGTGAGATTCTCGGTGCAGACTTCCACTGCAACCTTGCGGAAATTCACCTCAACCAAATCGACCCAAGCGATTTGCAAGGTCAGGACGATGCCTTCCGTGCCGGTGCATTGTCTGTGGCGTGCTTACTGAACCACCGCTTTGAAGTGGAGCGTTATCGCCAGAGCCGCGCCTGGGATCCAATCGTTGGGGTGAGCTTCACAGGCCTCTTCGACTTCTTTGTCCATGCCTTTGGCAGCGATTGGTTGCGTTGGTGGGAAGCGGGCCGTCCTGACACCGCGCAAGGCAAGCAGTTCAAAGACCAGGAAGCCTCTTATCTGAGCCGCTGGAAGAGAGTCGTCAACGAAACAGTGTGGGATTACTGCGACCGGCATGGCCTGCGTCGACCCAACCGTTGCACCACTGTTCAGCCAGCGGGTACGAAAAGTCTGCTAACTGGAGCCGCTCCCGGCTGGCACCCACCGAAGGCCCAGCGGTTCATCCGTCGGATCACCTTCCGTAAAAACGACCCGGTAGCGATGGCCTGCATGGACTACGGCTACACCGTTGTGCCATCTCAATCCGATAAGGATGACGAAGGTCGGCTGCTGGACGATCCGTTTGACCCACGCTGCACCGAATGGCTGGTGGAAATTCCCACTGAAGTGAGCTGGGCCAATCTTCCTGGAGCAGACGCAGTCGATATCAACGGCTTCTCAGCCATGGCGCAATTCGATTTCTACATGCAGGTGCAATGCCATTACACAGCCCACAACACTTCGGCCACCATCGAATTCCGTGAGCATGAGATCGAGCCACTCGCCGATGCCCTTCACAAGGCCATGGAGGAAGGCGAGGGCTACATCTCGGCAGCCTTGCTGGCCCGTTTCGATGCCAATGCAACCTTCCCAAGGTTGCCATTCGAACCCATCGACGCCGACACCTATGAACAGCTCCAAGCGGACGTTGTCAAACGCCGTCTCAGCAACGAATTCTTCGATGCCTTGAAGCGTTACGACCAAGGAGAACTCACTGAAGCTGGTCCGGCCGGCTGCGACTCAGACAAGTGTCTGCTGCCACTGGCGAAACCGGAAAGCTGATCAAGGCAGGGGTCCTGGATTAGATTGATCTGGGCTCAACGAAGTTGGGCCTAGACCCCCCTGGAGAGGTGGTCGAGTGGTTTATGGCTCTGGTCTTGAAAACC
>CAZJLQ010000227.1:0-3260 GCA_964546675.1 uncultured Synechococcus sp. | reverse complement strand
GCTCGTTCTGCAGAAAGTGCTTCGCGATCTGCATGTCTCCGATGCGGCGAGCCGGCGTTTCAGAGTTCTCGAGGCGAATCAACCTTTGCGCCGTCTTAGCCAGCTGCGGCTTCAGGATGGTGAGGCCCAGAGCGGAACCGATTGGGTTCTGATCTGTCGCTCCGGGCGTTGGGTGGGCTGGATTGATGATCAACCGCTCCGCGATCTTCCCGTGCAGCAGTGGGATCGTCAGACCCTTGACGATCACCTGCGACCGCTGGAGGAGTTGCCGTCGATTCCGGATCGTTCGCCGCTCTGGCAAGCAGTTCAGGCTTTGGAGAAGTCGCCTCAGGGCCGATTGCTGGTCTTCAGTCCTGCTGGCCTTCCATCCGGCACCATCGACCGTGTCGATCTGGGGGAAGCAGTGATGAGAAAACTGGGCGTGAACCTGCCTGCTCAGATCCTCGACGATGCCCGAAAGCAGAACACCTACCCCCTCGGGCTGATCATGCTCCCTCAGGTTGTTGAGAGCATGCAGATGGGTGAGTCGGAGATCGATCCCTCCAAAGCTTGAGTTTCCTCTGCACTGAGGGGTGTTTCACGCCACTGAAACCCGTTCCATTGTTGGCTGAGAGCTCCGAACAGAATCTCCGCCAACCCCTCCCGAGGGATTTGATCGGGGGCAGGTGGAGGAGCTTTTTCTCCAAAGACGTCCCACCAAAGATCCTTCGGTGGATCCAGGATGATTTCACCGTGCTGCAGCAGATGCCCCTTTTGCCAGCGCTGCGCACTGCCGATCCGTTTGATTCCGTTCTGATCAACAAGGTCTGCTGCGGTTGAGTGAGCGAAGCAATGACTGCTGTTTCGCTCCACGGCATCCTCCCCAAGCTTCAGTTGCTCGCCGAGTGAACGGAACGCTTCGATTAGCCACTGACAGGCCTCCCGGTAGGCCTGTCGTCGTTGGCGGGGGGCTCCTGGCCAGATCAGTGCATAGGTGAGCCCACCGTCATGAAGAACGGCACCACCTCCGCTGGGTCGACGCACCAGTGAGAGTCGACCTGCCTGCTCAAGCTCGAGCCAGTGGTCTGGAATGTTCTGCTGGTTGCGACCGAGCGACAGCCAGGGCCCTGTCCAGCGGTAAAAGCGCAGGCTTGGGCTCTCGCCGCTGCGCTGGAGCAACAATGCATCCAGTGCCATCTGGTGATGCCCATCTGCGACCAGGAATGGAAGCAGGCGTGCTGATGGAGCGTCGCTCGTCATGCTGGTGCTGAGAATCGATCGGATGTCGTGTTGCCTTGGTGGGAGATCCTCGTTCTGGTCGCACTCGGCCTCTTCGCCGGGGGACTGGCCGGGTTGCTCGGTATCGGCGGCGGTTTGATTTTTGCGCCTTTGCTGCTCTGGCTGGATCTCCCCCCGCATCAAGCTCTTGCCACCAGCAGTTTCGCCATTGTTCCCACCGCCTTGGCGGGCTCGATCACCCATTTGCGTAGCGGCAAGCTCCCGGTGCGGTCCGGCCTGGCGATCGCTCTGGCGGCGTTTGGTTCAGCCTTGTTGTTCGGTGGTTTGGCGGGTCTTGTCTCGGGTTGGGTTCTGCTCGCGATGCAGACCGGCATGTACATCGTTCTGGCCTGTTCTGTTCGTGTGAAACCCGATGATGAAGAGGTGGAGACGGATGTCGACGACAAGGCGCCTCTGCTGGCGGGCGTGGGCTGCATCGCCGGATGGAGTGCAGGGATGCTGGGCCTCGGCGGTGGTTTGGTGATGGTTCCCCTGATGAACGGACCGATGGCGCTCCCCATTCATCCAGCTGTGCGGTTGAGCACGGTGGCGGTTTTCTGCTCGGCAACGGCTGCTTCGCTGCAGTTTGTCCATGAGGGGCGTGGTGACCCATTGATGGGTCTCCTGCTCGGCGGGGTGGCTGCTTTGGCGGCTCGTTGGACCGCCAGTCGTCTCGATGATTTCGATGCAGTTGTGCTGGTGCGGCTGTTGCGAGCCCTAGCGATCGTTCTGGCGATCGACAGCAGTCGCCGGGCTGTTCAGCTTCTGTTCTGAGCGTTGCTGTCGAGCAGGGCCCAGAAGTTCATATCCAGCTCGTAACCGAGGGCAGAGGCCATCTGGGAGAGCTTGCCGCGCATCGGTATGCCCTCGGCTCTGCAGAAGTCATCGAGAGACATCAACCGATGCGTAATCCAGAGTTCCAGGGCCTGGGGCTCGAAGCGCAGACCCTCGCCACGGTTGAAGCTGTGGGGAACCACCATGGCCACATGGCGGATCAGGCTGCCCTGATCACGCTCCAGAACAAGCGGTAACCAAGGAAACCGAGCATCAGCCCGCAAAGACCAGAGTCGTGGTTCGGGGCATTCCGCGAGTTCGCGTGGGTCTTCGGCCTCTCGAGGCCAATCGAAATGCAGCTGCAGGACGGGGCCGCGGTCCATCAATTCACCCAGGGGTTGCTGGCTGACGCCATCCAGTGGAGTGAGGTCGAGATGGCGGATGGCCGCGGCGGTGATCAGAACCGGGTCCATGGATGGGCTGGTGTGGGTGTGACAGGCCTTTGCGAATGATGGCGTGTAAGCAGCCTCCTGAAGAAGAATGGGACCGATTCACAGGAACAGCTTCCATGGACACCGCTCTTTCCGCCCCTGAGATTTTCATTGCACTTGTGGTGGCCGCCCATGCTGCAGTTCTCGCCCTTCGCCTCTCGATCAGCCTCTACGAAGCTTGATCAGCTGAAGGCCTTGGCAGAGAAGGTTCACTGAGCTACAAGCGGTCAGCCTTGTTGTCCAGTCCGGCCTCGTCCATGGCTTCTTCAATGCAGCGACCGGTCGTCGATGCCGCCACGTTGGCGGCATCGATCCAGGAGCAGACCGACCGTCGCGAGATGCAGTGCAGCGTGATGGCTTTGGCCGTCAAGTTGGGTCTTGTGATGCTTGGTTGCGTCAGCATCGTGCGCCTTTCCGTTGCGTATCAGGAGCGGCTTGAGCGCCATGGAGAGATTGATGCGGTGGTGACGGTGGAAACAGCCAAACTCAATACGCTCCAACAGCGGTTTGACCGTTTGTTCAGCATTGGAGGTGATCAGCGGTTGATGAGTGAGCAGGATCAATGGATTGCACCCAATCGCCTGCGTGTGATTTGGCGATAGACAAGCGAAAGGTTCGTCTGTCGAATGAATTGTTTGTTCATGGTCAAACCCAAAGGTTTGGAGCCTGAAATAAAGATCTGAATTAAATCGTTCAGGGTTCGGGATAATTTCTTTTTATGCAAATTGTTTTGAATGG
>CAZJLQ010000226.1:0-3261 GCA_964546675.1 uncultured Synechococcus sp. | reverse complement strand
CCAGTCAGGTACTTCAGAAAATCTCCCAGCTGATGGTGCTTTGGATCGGTGCATCGATGGTGCTGAGTGGTGATCTGACCCTTGGTCAGTTGATTGCATTCCGGATTATTTCCGGGTACGTGACACAACCATTGCTCCGCCTGTCCACGATTTGGCAGAACATCCAGGAACTGCGGGTCAGCTTTGAGCGCCTCGCCGATGTGATTGATACACCGGAAGAGTCTGACGAGGTTGATAAGTCGAAGGTGATGTTGCCTCCCCTTCAGGGTCAGGTTCGCTTCGAAGATCTCTCGTTCCGCTTCCGTCCTGGTCAGCCAGAAGTCTTGAAGGACATCAACCTTGAAGTTCCATCCGGAACATTCGTAGGAATTGTTGGCCAAAGCGGAAGTGGCAAGAGCACGTTGATGAAGTTGTTGCCGAGGCTGTATGACCCCGGAGAGGGTCGCATTGTGATTGACGGCTATGACATTGGCAAAGTTGAGTTGTACTCGCTGCGCCGTCAGATTGGCATTGTTCCGCAGGACCCGTTGTTATTTAGTGGAACGGTGAGTGAAAACATCGCGCTCACCAACCCTGAGGCCTCAAGTGAGGAAATTGTGCGGGCTGCTCGATTGGCCAATGCTCACGATTTCATCATGGATCTTCCCAGTGGCTACAGCACATCCGTTGGAGAACGTGGTGCATCGTTGAGTGGAGGCCAGCGTCAGCGCGTCGCGATTGCTCGCACTCTGCTCAGCAATCCCAAATTGTTGGTGATGGATGAGGCGACCAGTGCTCTGGATTATGAAACCGAGCGGAAGGTGTGCGACAACCTTCTCGACAACCTGAATGATCGAACTGTTTTCTTCATCACCCATCGCCTCTCGACGATTCGCAATGCAGACATGATCGTGATGTTGGACAAGGGTGCCATTGTTGAAGTGGGCACCCATGACGAATTGATGACACACCGGGGCCGTTATTACGCCCTCTATCGCCAGCAAGGGGACGCCTGATCATGAAACTGAATCTCAAAAATCCGTTCAATCGTCAGTCTTCAACGCTCGCTGAGCAATCGGATGTTCAGGACGTCAGCGGCGAAACCGTTTCAATCGCGAAGTACGACGAATCAGTGCTCCAGCAGGGTCGTTTCTGGATGCGTACCGTCACCTGGACCCTGATTGGGACCACTGTGTTTGGAGTCGGCTGGCTAGCGCTGGCCCGCACTGAGGAGATCGTGGTGGCCACGGGCAAACTTGAACCGGTGGGTTCGGTTCAGGACATTCAAATGCCCATGGGCGGTGTGGTTGAGAAGATCTTGGTGAAGGAGGGAGAAGAGGTACAGGCTGGACAGGTGTTGATCAAGCTGGATACGGAAACCAGCAAGGAGCAGAAGAATTCCTATGAAACACAAATCAAGGCACTTGATGAAACACTCAAGCTCAAAGAAAAGGAGTTGCTTCTCGAAGCTGAAGAGAAAAAATTGAAAGACACTGAGCTTGAGCGCACCATCCAGGTGAGTGAAGAAGAGGAGTTGATGTTGAAAAACAAGTTAGTGCTTGAAACGGAAATTCTTAAGCGGTACGAGATGTTGAAGCTTGCCGGAGCTGAATCCGAACTGCAAACACTCACCCAGAAGAATCGGGTTGAGGAGACCCGTGGCCAGCTGATGCAGGTGAAAGTCGACAGGATGCGGCAGACCGCCGTGTTGAATCAAGGCATTCAGCAGCTTCAGCAGAACATCAATCAGCTCGAGCAGTCGATCCAGCAATTGAAGGTTCAGCAGGCCGATCTGAAGGCGAAGCTCACCGAGACAAACGTCACGCTGCGGTATCAGGAACTGAGGTCGCCGGTTCGTGGATTGGTGTTTGACATGGAGCCAACCTCACCAGGGTTCACCGCCCAAGGCACTCAAACGGTGATGAAGGTCGTCCCCTACCGCCAGGGCAAGGGTGGGTTTGGTGCACTCGAAGCCAATGTTGAAGTTCCCAGCAACAAAATTGGTTTTGTTCGCACCGGTATGGAGTCAGATATCAGCATCGATTCCTACCCCTCCACCGATTTCGGCGTGCTTCAAGGGGAAGTGGTCAAGGTTGGCTCTGATGCGTTGCCACCCAATCCCCAGGAGCAGCGTCAGGAGCTTGCCTTCCCCGTCACGATTGAATTGGCAAGCCAGCAGTTGAAACTCAAGAGTGGCAACCAATTGCGACTGGGTGTTGGCATGAGCCTCACGGCCAACATCAAGCTTCGCAAGGTGTCGTATCTGCAGTTGCTTCTTGGTGAATTCCAGGACAAAGCTGAGTCGTTGCAGAGGCTCTGATCGAGATGCGGATTTTATTCGTACACCAGAATTTTCCTGGCCAGTACGTCCATATCGTCCAGCGATTGGCTCGGCTCGGCAATCATCAGTTGGTGGCACTCGGTATTAACGAGCTCGACCGAAATCGACCCTTGCCGGAGCAGCTTAATTATTTTCGCTATCGCTTGGATCGGGGCAACACTCAGGGTGTTCATCCATTGGTGATGGAGACTGAGACAAAGATGATTCGTGCAGAAGGATGTGCACGAGCTGCACATCAGCTGAAAGCCAAGGGTTTTGAACCTGATGTGATTCTGGCCCATCCCGGCTGGGGAGAACCCCTCTTTCTGCGAACAATCTGGCCAGATTCTCCTCTGCTCTGCTATCAGGAATTTTTCTATAACGAGCACGGCTTCGATTCTAATTTCGACCCCGAATTTCAGGAGGAGCGCTCATGGAAGGCTCAGGCAAAGCTGATCATGAAAAATGCTTATCTGCACGTCACTCTTGAACAAGCCAGCTGGAATGTGTCGCCAACTCATTTCCAGGCAAGCAGTTTCCCTGAACACTGGCGGAAGCGCATCAGCGTTGTTCATGACGGCGTCGATACCAAGCGAGCCGCCCCCAATCCGAACCCTGAACCGCTCACTCTTCCGGACGGAACGGATTTAAAGCCTGGCCAGCCGATTGTGACCTTCGTCAATCGAAGACTTGAGCCCTATCGAGGCTGCCACACGTTCCTTCGGGCCTTGCCGGCCTTGCAGGAACAGTGCCCCGACGCACGCATCGTGATCGTCGGTGAAACCAAGGGGGTGAGTTACGGCGCCGCCTGTCCGGACGGGGAGTGGAAAGACCAGTTCCTTGCTGAGATTGAGGGGCGTTACGACCCTTCCCGTGTGCACTTCACAGGAACCCTGCCTTACACCCAATTCATTCCTCTTCTGCAGCTGAGTGCCTGTCACGTTTATCTCACCTATCCCTTC
>CAZJLQ010000225.1:0-3270 GCA_964546675.1 uncultured Synechococcus sp. | reverse complement strand
CCGCCGCCGTGTGGGATCTCTCCAGGCGGCGATGGAGTGCTGCGCTCACCGCGGCACTGGCTGTGATCCCTGCGTTCTGTTGGATCGGTTATGCCGCTGCCTACCTGTTCAGTTCCCGATCAGGCAGCTGGATCGACCCACCGGATTTTGACCTCTTCGAGGAAACGCTGGCCCGTTCGCTGGGGCTCTGGCCGCTGCCCAAGCTCGCGCTGCTGCTGTTCGGGTTCTGGGGCCTGCGCCGCTGGGGTGGCTTGAGGCGCTACGGCACAGGGGGCTGGAGCGATGGGCGCTTGCTGGATCGCAGTGGGCTGCTGCCATCGCTGCTGATGGTGCTGGCTGTGGTGCTGATTTCCTTTGTCAAACCGCTCGCCTTCAGCCGTTATTTCGTCGTTGTCCTGCCGGCTCTGGTTCCGTGGTGCGCTGTCCAGATGGCCAGTTTCAGCTGGACCGGCCCGGCGCGTTGGTTCGGATCCGCGCTCCTGGCCTTGCTGTTGATCAGCTGGTGGGGTCCGGGCTTCGCTGAACTTGATCCTTCGGGCAACGGTGTTCGGGAGCAGGATCAGTTCGCTGCCGTCAGTCGGCTCACGGGCGGTGAACGTGATCGCTTCACGCCCCGGCCCCGTCTGTTCAATCTCAGTGATCAGATGGAGCTGGCCATGGGTCGTATCCCAGGCGAGCCGACTCCCTGGCAGGACACGGATGATCTGGCGGGCCGTCTCCGCCAGCAACCAGCCCCCAACCAGCTCTGGCTGGCGAGCAGTGGGCCACCGGCGCTGAATCAACGCCGTCTCAAGCCATCGCGCCGTTTGTTGGAACAGCACCGTTTCCGATGTGAACCGGTGTCTGAGCGTTTCACCCACGCGCTGGTGCTGCATTGCCGATCCAGTGCCAGCCCTCGTCCCGACTGAGAACTGTTGCGGCTTTTGGATCGCAGGCCACCAGAAGCGGCCCGCAGGTCTGGGGGTCGACCAGCAGCTCGAGCAATGCCTGATCGTGGGCGCCTTCCAACGTCACGATCGCTTCGTCGCTGTTTTCGGTGGGATCAAGCCACCGCCAGGCGAGGCGATTCGCCGGCGCCAGAGTGCTGGCCAGGCCTTGGGCGAGAAGGTTCAGGCTGCCGGCGTAGGCAGGAATTCGCTCTCCATCAAGCTGGATTTGAACGGTGGGTTGGTCTCCGAGCATTTCTCCCAGATGCCCCAGTAGGCCGAAACCGGTCACGTCCGTGCAGGCATGGATGGCCTCGCCCATGGCCAGCAAGGGCCCCAAGCATTCGTGTTGGCTGCGGCTCATCGTCGCCAGGACGCTGTCGAGGTCAGGCGGCGACACCCGGCCGGCCATGGCTCCCGCAAACAGCACGCCCGTGCCGAGCGGACGACTCAGCAGCAGGGCATCACCGCTTCTGATGCCGCGCTTCCGCCAGATCCGCCCCCCTGGATCCGCCGTTCCGCCATGCACACTCAGGGCGACCTGGATCCCAAGGCTGGCGGGCATCGGCGCTTCCGATCGCCCTTCCAGGGTGTGTCCACCCAGGAGCTGGGCCCCTTGCGGAACGAGTGCCGAATGCAACCCGGCCAGGGTCTGGGCCAGCAAGTTCTGTTGCTGAGCTGAATCCACGGCAGGAAGGGTGATCACGGCCATGGCACTCGCCACATGCGCGCCACAGGCCCAGAGATCGGAGCAGGCATGCAGTGCCGAAAGTCGACCGTTGAGCCAGGCATCGCTGATCAGGGCCGGAAAGCCATCAACGCTCTGCAGTTGGGTCGGCAGACCGGGCAGCACAGATGCATCTTCAGGATTGCTGGCCAGTTGGCCGAGCCCCACCTGCTGGAGTGCCTCCTGCAGGGGAGCGGCCGGGAGTTTGGCAGCACATCCGCGACAGGCCATCGGCGTGGCCATGGCCATGGGTGTTGTGCTTTTGAAGCCGGCCATGAATCGTCTGTCGATGGCTTGCTTCAGTTGCCACAGCCTTGGGGATGCCCCCAGCGTCCAGGGGCCGCGGCGGGCCCAGGCCTGGCGCGGTTGGAGGCTTGCATTGCCGAGCAGTTGCAGTGCCTGCTGTTGGGGACGCCAGGCTTGCAGCGGCTTCCCCAGGCAGGAAGCCTGAAGGTTTCGGGCCAAGGGAATGGCGGCCCGCACGGCCCAGACGCCGGAGGGCGGCCTGGGTTGGTTGCCGATCACAGCGCAGTCCCCACTGGCGAACAGGCCTGGATGGCCGCAGACCTCCAGGCAGGCATCGGTTTGCACGCGCCCGTCCTGGTCGACGGGCAATCCACTGGCTTTCAACCAGTCGGGTGCCTGGCTCCCGGTGCACAGCAGGGTTGGCCCATCGGTGGCGCCAGCTGCTGTCAGCAGAACGATGTCGGCCCGTTCCAGGGCCCGTTGATGATGGGCTTCGATCTGGTCGGGACGCGCCTGCAGAAGCAAGGGGCGCTTCGGCCAGCGGCAGCGCAGGGCCAGCACCACCTCAATGCCGGCTGCACCGGCGCCGATCACCCGGAACGGCTGGTCGCTCTGGTCCTGTTCGCGCAGGAAATCGAGGGCCCTTTCCAGGGGTTTGATCGGCTGTCCAAGGGCCGTTGGCCGCGACACTGCACCCACGTTCAGGCTGAGCCGGCCGTAGCGAAGGGGCGGGCGGCCCTCAAGGTTCAGCAGCCGCTTGGTTGGATCGATGCCCTCGATCTCCGCTGCCATGAAGGCCACGCCGGCGCGATCGCACAGATGTCGCAGGTCGACGGAGACGTCTTCGCGGTCGTAATCGCCGGCGATGAGGCCGGGAACCATTCCCGAATAGAACGCTGTGCCGTGGCGATTGATCAACACCACCTCTCCGCTTGGTCGATGCTGTGGATGCATGGCCCACCGCTTCAGCACGAGCGCGTGGCTGTGGCCGCCACCGGCAAGAAGCAAGGGACCGTCGACCGTCATGGAGCGTTGCGATAGCCCATCGGATTGGCCTGCTGCCAGGCCCAGCCATCGGTGCACATCTCCTCAAGGCTGCGCTGGGCCCTCCATCCCAGCAACTGTTCGGCTCGGGCTGGGCAGGCCTCCAGCTTGGCCACATCACCAGGGCGACGAGCGACGATTTCATAGGGGATCGACAGCCCTGTGGCCTGTTCAAATCCGCGGATCACTTCCAGCACGGATCGGCCACGGCCGGTGCCGATGTTCAAGGTGAGTTGGACGGGCGCTGGCCGCTCGAGCAGGTGAGCCAGGGTGGCGCTGTGGGCGTCCGCCAGATCCATCACGTGGAGATAGTCGCGGATTCCCGTG
>CAZJLQ010000224.1:0-3281 GCA_964546675.1 uncultured Synechococcus sp. | reverse complement strand
GGGCATGTCCCACGCCGTCAAGATCTACGACACCTGCATCGGCTGCACCCAGTGCGTCCGGGCCTGCCCTCTCGATGTTCTTGAGATGGTGCCCTGGGATGGCTGCAAGGCCGGTCAGATCGCATCTTCCCCACGCACCGAGGATTGTGTCGGTTGCAAGCGTTGCGAGACGGCGTGTCCCACCGACTTCCTCAGCATTCGCGTCTATTTGGGAGACGAGACCAGCCGCAGCATGGGACTGGCCTACTGAACTCCCCCGACGTTTATCCCAAGACCCCATAAGCTCTGCCCGGCGATAGCCGGGCTTTTTGTATGTGCGGAATCGTTGCTTTGGTGGGCTCCCGTGAGGCTGCACCACAGCTGCTCGAAGGTTTGAGGCAGCTGGAATACCGGGGGTATGACTCCGCAGGAATCGCGACGGTTGAGTCCGCCACGGGGCAACTGCATTGCCTGCGGGCCAGCGGCAAGCTTGCCAATCTCACGGCCCGCGTGGACAGCGAGGGCGCCCCCGGTCAATGTGGAATTGGCCATACCCGTTGGGCGACACACGGCAAGCCCGAGGAGCGCAATGCCCACCCCCACCGCAGCGGAGATGGGGCTGTGGCTGTGGTGCAGAACGGCATCATCGAGAACCATCGCAACCTCCGTGAAGAGCTCGAGGGGGCTGGGGTTGTGTTCCAGTCAGAGACGGACACCGAGGTCATTCCCCATCTGATTGGTGCAGCGCTTCAGTGCTGCGGTGCTGACAGTGGGGAGCGTCCGGCGGAACAACTGCTGGCGGCGGTGCAGTCCGTGCTGCCCCGCTTGCAGGGGGCCTATGCCCTCGCTGTGATCTGGGAGAAGGCTCCGGGCGCTTTGGTGGTCGCCAGACGGGCGGCACCATTGCTGATCGGTCTTGGTGAAGGAGAGTTCCTCTGCGCCAGTGACACACCAGCGCTAGCGGGCTTCACGCGCACGATCCTGCCGATGGAAGACGGCGAGGTGGCGCTGCTCTCACCCCTTGGTGTGGAGTTGTATGACGCTGAAGGACGGCGGCAGCAACGCATGCCATCGGTGCTGTCCGGTGCGGATCACGTGGCGGACAAACGCCACTTCCGTCACTTCATGCTCAAGGAGATTCATGAGCAGCCTGAAACCGCGGAGCTCTGGGTCTCACGTCACCTTCCGCCAGGACTGACGGAAGCCAATCCGGTGGCCTTGCCGTTCGATGAGGCCTTTTATGCCGGTATTGAACGGATCGAAATCCTCGCCTGCGGCACCAGCCGTCATGCCGCACTAGTGGGGGGGCATCTGCTGGAGCAGTTCGCAGGCATTCCCACGGCAGTCCATTACGCCAGTGAATTTCGTTACTCCCCCCCACCACTGGCACCCCATACGCTCACCGTGGGGGTCACGCAGTCCGGTGAAACGGCCGACACGCTGGCGGCTTTGGCCATGGAAGCGAGGCGCCGCGAGGCCCACGGTGATCCCGCTTTTGCACCGCGGCAACTCGGGGTGACCAATCGCCCGGAAAGTTCTCTGTCGCGCCAGGTGCCGCACATTCTCGACATCGGTGCGGGAATCGAGGTGGGTGTCGCTGCCACCAAAACCTTCATGGGCCAACTGCTGGCCTTCTACAGCCTCACCATGGCGTTTGCCGCCCGTCGAGGCAGCCGTTCCCCTGCGGAGATCGCGTCCTTGGTGCAGGAGTTGCGGCGTCTGCCGAAAGAGCTGAAAACGTTGGTGGATCTCCATGATCGGCGCTGTGAAGCCTTTGCTCACCGCTTCGCAGAAACCCAGGATGTGATCTTCCTTGGCCGCGGCATCAACTATCCGATCGCCCTTGAGGGTGCCCTCAAACTCAAGGAGATCAGCTACATCCACGCCGAGGGTTATCCCGCCGGGGAGATGAAGCATGGTCCGATCGCATTGCTCGACTCTCACGTGCCTGTGGTGTCGATTGCCGTGCCCGGTCAGGTGTTTGAGAAGGTGCTCAGCAACGCTCAGGAAGCGAAGGCCCGTGACGCCCAGCTGATCGGTGTGGCACCTGAAGGCCCTGACACAGAGCTCTTCGATGAACTGCTGCCGGTGCCGGAATTGAGTGAATGGATCAGTCCACTGCTCACCGTGGTGCCGATGCAGTTACTCAGCTATCACATCGCAGCCCATCGCGGCCTGGATGTCGATCAGCCCCGCAACCTCGCGAAAAGCGTCACCGTGGAGTGACGCGGAGATCACTACGGCCGTAGCGGTCTTCAAAACGGACGATGTCGTCTTCACCGAGATATTCGCCGCTCTGAACTTCAATCAGTTCAACGGGAATCTTTCCAGGATTGGAGAGACGGTGTTTGCACCCCATTGGGATGTAGGTGCTCTGGTTTTCGCCGAGCAGCTGTTCTTCGCCATCCCGTTCCACCAGTGCTGTGCCTCGGACCACGACCCAGTGTTCGGCCCGGTGGTGGTGCATCTGGAGGGACAAGCTGGCTCCGGGCTTGACGCTGATCCGTTTCACCTGCCAGCGGTGGTCTTCCACCACTCCCGTGTAGGCCCCCCAGGGGCGGTAAATCTTGCGATGGGCCTTGCCCTCAGGACTGCCATCGGCTTCCAGTTGTTTCACAACGGTTTTGATCGACTGGGCCTGGGAGCGGTCCGCGATGAGGACCGCATCATCGGTTTCCACAACGACCAGATCTTCGACGCCAAGCCCCACCACCAGGCGATGTTCGCTGCGCAGATAGCAGTTCCGACTGCCTTCGGAGATCACCCGTCCCTGCAGCACGTTGCCGTTCTGGTCGCGTTCACCCGTTTCCCAGAGCGCACTCCAGCTCCCCACATCGCTCCAGCCGGCGTCGAGGGGCAGCACTGAGCCCAGTTCCGTCTTTTCCATCACCGCCACATCAATGGCGACGTTCGGGCATTTGGCGAAGGCTTCGCGTTCAAGCCGCAGGAATTCAAGATCAGCGGTGTCTTGCTCCAGAGCAGCGCGGCAGCAACTCACCACTTCCGGGGAGAGCCGTTCCAATTCGGCCAGCATGGCGCTGGCGCGGAACAGGAACATGCCGCTGTTCCAGGTAAACCGCCCTGTGGCCAGAAACTGCTCAGCCGTGGCACGGTCGGGCTTTTCAACGAAGCGGGCGATTGGCACATCGAGCAGTTGGCCGTTGTTGAACGGTTGTGCAGCCTCGATGTAGCCATAGCCCGTCTCAGGGGCGGTGGGAACGATTCCGAAGGTCACCAGACGCCCCTCCTCGGCGGGCTGACGGCCAGCTTCAATCGCGTCTCGGAAATGACGGGCATCGCGG
>CAZJLQ010000223.1:0-3294 GCA_964546675.1 uncultured Synechococcus sp. | reverse complement strand
TCGAGTGTTGGTGTCTTCGTTGACCCCTTGGCACCGCCGCCGCCGCCACCTGCGGTGACCTCGGCGGTCTCGCCGAGCATGCGGATGACTTGGGTTCGCACCTTGGCGAGGTCAACACCCAGATTTTCAAGAACCCTGGCCGCAACGCCTTCACCTTCACGGATCAAGCCCAGCAAGAGGTGCTCTGTGCCGATGTAGTTGTGACCGAGTTGACGGGCCTCTTCTAAGGACAGCTCAAGGACCCGCTTGGCGCGAGGTGTAAAGGGGATTTCAACCGCGACAAAACCAGATCCACGGCCGATGATCTTCTCAACCTCGACCCGGGCGTCCTTGAGGTTGACGCCCATCGACTTGAGAACTTTGGCTGCAACGCCCGTACCTTCACCGATCAGTCCGAGCAAAATTTGCTCAGTGCCCACAAAATTGTGACCCAGTCGTCTTGCCTCTTCCTGGGCAAGCATGATCACCTTGATGGCCTTCTCGGTAAACCGTTCGAACATCGTTGAGGCCGATGCGTAGATGAATCCACGCTATCAGGGTTAACAGCGTGATGCGACGGTTCGGTCTGTTCGGTCACTCTCCAGTCACAGACTGGGAAAACGAGCGGGTAATTATCAATGAATGATCAAAAATGTGGCGTTATTTTTGTTTCCTGTGGAGGGTTAACCGAACACAACAACCCGTCACACTCGGCTCGCCATTGAGCTCAGGTTTAGCCATTTGATCAGGGCATCGCCGCCGTTGCTGTAGTAACCGCTGCGGCAACCGGCAGTCCTGAATCCAAAGCGTTCATAGAGAGCAATTGCTGGGTCATTGCTGGAGTCCACCTCCAACGTGGCCTGACTGGCACCGCTGAGCAGGGCACGCTCCAGAAGAGCCCGCAACAGCGATGCGCCATGGCCCAGGCAGCGATGGCTTGGATCAACAGCCAACACCGTGATGTGAAGCTCATCCAGCACCAACCAACCGCAGGCCATCCCGAGCAGCTGATCGGCGTCGGCAAGACCGATACACAACCGCCGGGGATCGACCAGTTCCCGACGCCACTGCTCCTGACCCCAGAGCCCGCCGGTGCTGCTTTCGTCCAAAGCGATGCAGGCGGCCAGCCAGCTGACATCGAGATCGAATGGGCGCATGGCGAAGCGGAGTCCAGCGGACCGACTTCCTAGATTGCCCCCCTACGCCGGTCCGTTTTGACTCAGACCATCACCAGCCAGCGTCCGTTTGAGGCGAATCGAGATCTCCAGAGTCCCAATCGGAATCTCACTCCGCTAACCACGTGCCTCGACGACAACGACCGACTCAGCGTTGGAGGGTGTGGGCTCAGCGACCTGGCACAGCGATACGGAACACCTCTTTACGTCCTGGACGAGACCACGCTGCGGGCCACCTGCCGGGCCTATCGCGAAGCACTGAAACGTCACTATCCCGGCCCATCACTGCCCATTTACGCCTCCAAAGCAAACAGCTCGCTGTTGATGAGCAGCCTGGTGGCCTCGGAAGACTTCGGTCTGGATGCTGTTTCAGCCTGTGAGCTGATGACAGCGCTGCAGGGGGGCATGCCCGGCGAGCGCATGGTCCTGCACGGAAACAACAAGTCAGACGATGAGCTGCTGCTCGCTTACAACAACAACGTCACCATCGTTGTCGACAACCAGCACGACCTCGACCGACTGGCCGTCCTCCTGCCAGCCGGCGCTGAGCCCGCTCGCCTGATGCTGCGTTTCACTCCAGGCATTGAGTGCCACACCCACGAGTACATCAGGACCGGCCACCTCGACAGCAAATTTGGCTTCGACCCCGACCAACTCGAGCCTGTGCTGAAGTCTCTTGCCGGGCAGCCATGGGCCCGACTCACCGGTCTTCATGCCCACATCGGATCACAGATCTTCGAACTGGAACCGCACCGGGACCTGGCAGCGGTCATGGCCGATGCCCTGAAACTGGCCCGCAGCCTGGGCCACCCGGTTCAAGATCTCAACGTGGGCGGCGGCCTGGGGATTCGTTACGTGGAATCCGACGATCCACCAAGCATTGATCAATGGATTGAGGTGGTCGCGCAAGCGGTCACGACAGCCTGCCGCGACCGCGAGCTCGAGCTTCCCAGGCTGATGTGCGAACCCGGCCGTTCCCTGGTGGCCACCGCGGGCCTGACCCTCTATTCCGTCGGGTCACGCAAGACGATTCCCGGCATCCGTACTTACGTGGCCGTGGACGGTGGCATGAGCGACAACCCCCGTCCCATCACCTACCAGTCGCTTTACACCGCTTTGCTGGCAGACCGACCTTTAGCGGAAGCCGACGAAACGGTGAATCTCGTCGGCAAGCACTGTGAGTCTGGCGATGTGCTCCTGAAGGATCTGCCCCTGCCCACCACCACAAGTGGAGACGTGGTGGTGGTGTTCGCGACCGGTGCCTACAACGCATCGATGAGTTCGAACTACAACCGCATTCCAAGGCCGGGCGCTGTGATTGTTCAGGACGGACAGTCAGAGCTCGTTCAGAAACGCGAACAGCCGGATGATCTGCTGCGCCATGACGTTTTACCGGAGCGCTTCAGGGCGGTACGTTGAAAACAGCAGGGGGCGGGACTGAGTGAACGCATTGGCGGGCATTAACCCGCGACTGGTTCTTGTAGCTCTCGATGTCCTCTTCGCCTCCGCTGTCGGTTTTCTGCTGTTTTCAAGGGTCAATGAAGCCAGAACGCTCTGGCTTTTGCGTGGCTACTTGTTATTGGTTGCCACGGCCTGGTTCGTTCAGCGCTTCGCCAACCTGCCGCTGACCTCGAAGCTGGTCGATGCCCTCGTTCTCGCCTGTTCGCTGTCCCTCGCGATCCTCTGGCAGGGGGAGCTGAGGCGCTTGATGGAACTGCTCGGCACCGGGAGGCTTGCCGTTCTGCTGGGCAACCCACAGAAAGAATTCAGGGCAACGGCCGGCACCGTGGCGCAGATCACCGAAGCTGCCGGCCGGCTCTCCCAATTGCGGCGTGGCGCGTTGATCGTTGTGGACCTTGGCAGCGACCTGCGTCCCGAGGACTTTCTCAACCCGGGGATCGGCATTGACGCCCAGCTGAGCCGCGAATTGTTGTTGAACCTCTTCGCCGTCGATACCCCTTTGCACGATGGAGCTGTGCTGGTGCGCGGAAACCGAATCGAAGCCGCCGGGGTGATCCTCCCTCTCTCTCGACACAGCGTCAGCCGTTATGGAACCCGCCACCTAGCCGCCCTCGGTATCACAGAACGTTTTGACCGGTGCATCAGCATCGTGGTCTCCGAAGAAACAGGAACCCTCTCG
>CAZJLQ010000222.1:0-3299 GCA_964546675.1 uncultured Synechococcus sp. | reverse complement strand
CAGGAGCAAACCCGCGACCAGTGCCAGCGATGACAGTCGCCGGACGGGCCGACGACGCCCCAGCAGGGCCACAACCGAATGGGGCTTGCCCTGCTCATCCACGCCGGTGTCGGCATCAAACAGATCGTTGCTGAGGTTTTCCCAGAGCAACAACAGGATTGCCGCCAGCAGAAAGCCCAGCAACTGATCCCAGCGCATCACCGCAGCGGTCCCAAGCCGCCAACCCGCAGCCAGAAGCACTGGCATCACAGCGACCGAATACATCGGCCACTTGATCGCTGCCTTCCACAATTTTCGGTTTGGGTCGTAACGGGATGCGACAGCCTGCGGCTCTGGCATGGACTGAAGCGCTTCGGCCAGTGTGATGACTCATACATTTGAACAGTCCACATGCACGGCCTCCACCACGGATGCAGGCTGACCACCGTTTCAGCACGCTGCTCGACGCCGCCCTGCGGGGCTGGCGGGAGCACCCCTGTGATGAAAGTCTGCTGAGCCTGGCCATCCCCCTGGACGGGATCGATCCGCTCCGGGCCCTGCCCCAGCTGGCCAAGACCGAAAGCTTCCGGATGCTCTGGGACTGTGCACCGGGCCTCTCCCTTGCTGCGGCCGGACGCTGTCAACACCTTGAACTGGCTGGTTCAAGGCGCTTTGAACTGGCCCAGCGCTTCTGCGATGTCACCCTTGGCCGCCTGACCGACGGCTTCGCCGCTGCTCCTGCGCAGGCAAGGCCGCGCGTGCTGCTTGCCTTCAGTTTTTTCGAACAGAGCGGTGATCGGCATCAGCACGCCGATGCTGTTCCATCCGTGCAGGCGGTTCTGCCCCGCTGGCAACTGAGCCGTCAGGGACGGCGAGGATGGCTCCGTCTCAACGGAGCCATCAGTGATGCGGGGGATGCCCGGGGATTAGCGGAACTGCTTTGGTTGAAAGCGAGCGAACTGCAGCAACAGCTCAACAGAGAGCGCGGCGACGACCAGCCAAGCGGGATCGGACGGACCCTGGCTCGCCCATGGCAGGACTGCTACCGCAGCGCTCTCGACCGGGGGCTGGCCCTCGTCAACGAGAACGAACTGCACAAACTGGTTCTTGCCGTTCGACAGTCGATTGATCTGGAACGGCCACTGGATCCCCTGCCGCTGTTGCAACGACTGCGGCGACAACAGGCGGGCAGCTGCCGTTTCCTCTGGCAACGGCAGAGCAGCGATGCGTTCTTCGGAGCCTCTCCGGAACGGTTGCTCAGCCTGCGCGGCAATTGTCTGCGGAGCGATGCCCTCGCCGGCACGGCCGGCCGCGGTGACGACGGGACGCTGCTCATGCAATCCGACAAAGACCGCCGGGAACACGAACTGGTTGTGGCCACCATCACCGATCTTCTGCAGCAGAAAGGACTCACCCCCTGGCGTCGCCGGCGCCCGCAACTGGCGCGGCACGGCAAGCTGACCCACCTCCATACGCCGATCACCGCTGACACGGGCGGACAGGCCGCCCTGAGCCTGGCTGAACAGTTGCACCCAACACCCGCTGTGGCTGGCTTGCCACGCAGGGAAGCGATGGCCTGGTTGCGAGCACTCGAGCCGTTCGAACGGGGTTGGTATGCGGCTCCGATCGGATGGATCGACAGCGCTGGGGATGCTGAGCTGCGCGTCGCGATCCGTTGCGGCCACGCCCGCGGCCTGCGGCTGGATCTCACCGCAGGTGCTGGGCTGGTGCGAGGTTCGATCGCGGAACGCGAACTGCAGGAGGTGGGCCTGAAGCTGGCCGTGCTGGCCGACCAGCTTGATCAGGTCTCAGGGCTCGGGAAGCGAACGCAGGCGCCACTCCATTGAGGAGTTCTTCAACACAGCACCCAGGGGCTCAGCTCGTCCACCGAGGTGCTGTTTCAAGAAGGCTTCCACCAGGGCGTTCATGGCGAGGGCATTGCCCGGTTGAGCGATGCCATGGCCCTCATCCGGAAACACCACGAAGTCCACAGCCAATCCGCGTTCATCCATGGCAGCGGCGATGGCCTCGCTCTCCTGCAACTTCACCCGCGGATCATTCGCGCCATGACCCAGCAGGAGTGGGCGCTGAATGCGATCGACGTGGCTGAGCGGTGAGATGGCATCCAGATCCACCTCCCCAACCCCGATCGACCGTTCCAGATTGGCGCGACCCGCCTCCCAGTAAGGAGGAAGCGTGTCCAGCAACGTCCTCACATTGGATGGACCGACCTGGGCCACCGCCGCCGCAAACAACTCGGGATCCCGGGTAAGGCCAGCCAAAGCGGCATAACCGCCGTAGGACGCACCCATGATCGCCACCCGCTTGGGGTCAGCGATTCCCTGGTCAATGGCCCAGTCCACCGCATCGACCAGATCGTCCTGCATGGCGGCATACCACTCACCATTGCCGGCGGTGAGATGGGCCTTTCCGAAACCGGTGGACCCCCGGTAGTTAACGCTGAGGACGTGGTAACCGCGATTGGCCAGCAACTGATGCATCGGGTCGAGGCCCCAGTAATCCCTGGCCCGGGGGCCGCCATGGACCAAAAGGACCAGCGGTTGTGGCCCTGAACCGGCAAGGGTGGTGCGCGTCAGATAGGCGTAGAGAGGCAGTCCGTCCCGTGCCTTGAAGGTCCAGCTCTCCATCGGAGCAAGCTGATAACGATCCAGGCTTGATTGCACCGAAAACAGCTTGCGACCGTTCTGATCACGGCGATCCCAGAGCCAGTACTCAGGCCCTGCATGATCGGACGAAAGCAAGACCAACCAGAGCTGATCATCGCGGGTGCGATCGACCACGGTGAATTCCCGATCAGCGGCGAGAGTCTCGAGTCCGGCCAGATCCTGATCAAAGTCTGGCCTGAGCACGATGCGCTTGCTCCGCAAAGCGATTTCGGTCAGCACCACCGGCTCACGGGTCTCGAGATCCGAGAGGGAACCAGCCAACACTCCGCTGCTGGAGCGATGGATCAATTCACTGGGACATGCAGCGGTGCAATCGGCCAACTGATCCTTGTTCCAACGCACCAGACGGGGCATGTCCTCCCCGACGCTGAGCATGGCGTAAAGCCATTGTCCGTCACGGCTGAACCCCATCAGTCCGGAACCACTGCTCTCGTCCTCAAACGACAGGTTCAGGAACGGATGCCAGCTGTCGCTCCCCGGCCGGCGCACATCAAAAGTGCTGCCGCCGTCTGGGAGCATCCGCTTGCGGATCGTGACCTGCCAGTTGCCATCCAGCCACTGCACATCCACGTTGTGGCCGTCCTCAGCCCGGTAGAGCAGGCGACGTTCGCCCGACTCCACATCAATGACGTA
>CAZJLQ010000221.1:0-3321 GCA_964546675.1 uncultured Synechococcus sp. | reverse complement strand
CACCCTCCAATAGGGATCCAAGGGTGGTGCCTGGCCGGCGGCAAAGGACACCCGTGCCGCTGGCGCATCGCTGCGCACCAGCTCAGAGATGCTGAGCGGATCCAGATCGGGGGACAGCCCCGTGCTGGCCCGTCCCCCTGCCCCCTGATCGATCAGCCACAACGGTCCAAGCCGCGGCAGAAAGACAAACAGCACCAGGGCAAGCGGCAGCGCCGCGGCCGTGAGCTGCAGGCTGCGAAGCATCACCTGTCGCAGTGAACCGGCAGCCGACCACTCCAGGGCAATCAAGCCGGCCAGGGCCACCAGGCTGCTGATCAGCTGCAGAAGGCTGGCCAGCAACCCCGGCATCTGGGCCGCCAACAAACCGACACTCAGAAGCTCCAGCAGCGCAACCAAGCGCCGGTCAGCCGCTTTTCTGTCTTCGAACCACAGTTTGAGAGCGGCGAGCAACACCAGAGCAACGGTCGGCCAACTCAGCAACAGCGAACGATCCAGACCGCTGCACTGGATCAGCAGCAGTGGAATCGCTGCCCAAAGCAAGGCCCGCGAGGCGTCGATTCCGGCCCGATCTGATGCGCTCATCGCCTGGCCGTGGCAAGCAACTCCAAGCAGGCATCGCGGTGCGACACCCCATCGCAGGGATGGAGGGTCTGCCCCGCCAACCGCAGGCCATAGATCGCCCCCCGTTGGTGCATCTGCCAGATGCAGTGGGCGAGATGCTCAAGGGCCTGTTCGCGGTTCAGGCCCGCTGCGGGCGACAGCATCAGGGACTCTTCGCTCGGATCAGCGAATTGCTTGGACTGCAGACGCCGGCCCTTCGCCAGGCTGGTCCAATCCACCAGCGCCAGTCGTTCACCGGGGCGATGGGGTTTGACGTCCTGCCATTCCTCCAGGCCATCGGATTGCAGGTCTTGTTGCTCGACGACCACAGGCCCGACGCGACGGGCGGGGTAAATCAACTGCTGCCGGCTGGGTTCCCAGGAACTCCAGCAAACAAACAACCCCAGCGGCGCGGTCGTTTCGATATGGAGCCGACCGGGGATCTGCCAGCCCCGCTCGCTCGCCGGCCACGGCAGATCCACAGCCGTCTGGCCAGCGGACAAACGCTGCAACACGAGGGGGTCGGCCCCCCGAAATTGAAGTTCCAACCGTTGTTTGGGATCCCGGCTGTGAATCAACAAGGGGTACAGCACCGTCTGACCGGCGAATGACGGCTCTGGATCGCCGCACTTGAGGCTCAGGCCCTGCAGGTTGTCGTGGGTCAGATGCATCGACAGCAGCATCAGGCCCAACAGCAGAAAGCTGAGCAACAAACTGCCGTTGCTGCGCATCTGAAGACCCACCAGATAAAGCAGACCCGCCGTTGCCAGCCAGAGCAAACCAAAACGGGTTGGAAGGATATAGAGCGTGCGCAGGCCAAGGCGAAGTTCCGTGCCTTCGCGGCGGCGGATCAGCGGGGGCTTAACGAAGCGCATTGACCTGCTGCAGCAAAGCCATGCTCAACGGAGTGGCCCCGTCTGATCCCGACGGGGACCCCCCATCCAGGCGATGTTCCACCACCGCCGGCAACACGGCCTGCACGTCATCAACTGTGACGTGGGTTCGCTGCTCCAGCAACGACCAGGCCTTGGCCGCCGACAGCAACCCCTGACTGGCCCGAGGCGACAAACCAACGCCGCCTCTTCGGGTGGCTTGCACCAGATCCAACACGTACTCGATCAGGGTGTCTGAGCAGTGCTGGAGTTCACAGCGTTGCTGCAGCTCCAGCAGATCGGCCGTCTGGATCGCTGGCTCAAGCCGCTCGAGCCCCTGAGCTTTCCCCAGCAGCAGATCCCGTTCCGCCGCGCGGCTCGGGTACCCCAGGCTGAGGCGCATCAGGAAGCGATCCAGCTGCGCCTCCGGCAAGGGGCTGGTGCCCACCTGATCGAGGCTGTTCTGCGTGGCGATCACAAAAAAGGGCTGCGGCAGGGGATGACTCGACCCATCGACGCTCACCCGCCCCGCCGCCATCGCCTCGAGCAGGGCGCTCTGGGTGCGAGGGCTGGCCCGGTTGATCTCATCAGCCAGCAACACCTGGGTGAAGATTGGTCCCGGCTGAAATCGAAATGACCCACTGCTCTGTTCAAACACATTCACGCCGGTGAGATCAGCGGGCAGCAAGTCGCTGGTGAAACTGACGCGCTTGAAGGCCAGACAGCTGGAGCGGGCCAGGGCCTCAGCCAGGGTGGATTTTCCTGTGCCCGGCCGGTCTTCCAGCAACAGATGTCCGCCCGCCACGAGGCAGCTGAACGCCAGTTTCAGCTGGTGGCTTTTCCCCAGTAGCACCCCGCTGAGGGTCTGGTGGAGTTCAGACAACATCGCCTTCACGTCGCAGACAATCCGTCTGTTTTTCCCTATGTTCGCCAGAAATTTGCCGGCTCAACTCCTTTGGCCAGGTTTTCCCGACGCCTCGCGTTCCTGACCACTGCTGCGGCCGGGTTGATCCTGAGCAGCTGCGGCAGCGCGGACACGAAAAAGCAAACCCCGCTCACGATTCAGACCACAACCGTTGCGAACGCGAACTTCGCTCCTGTGCTGGAAACGATCAGTGAGCTCGAATCGATCGCGAATGTGGACCTCAAGCCGTCCATTGATGGTCGGGTCATGAAAATTCTCGTCAGAGATGGAGAACCGGTGAAAGCGGGCCAGGTAATTTTGGTGCTGGACAACATTCAGGAACGGGCGAACCTGCAAGCGGCACAGTCCGAGGCGCTCAAAGACAAGGTCAACGCGGATCGCTATTCCTTCCTGTATTCCCAGGGCGCCGTATCCGCCAAGGAACGGGATCGCTACATCACCGAAGCGATCCAGTCGCGCGATGAAGCTCAGGCTGATGCCGCAACCCTGAACTACAAGGTGGTGCGCTCGCCGATCAACGGTGTGATCGGCAACCTCGACAACGTCAAGGTTGGTGACTACATCAAAACCGGCGAAACGATCACGGGAATCGTCGACAACTCGACGCTATGGACCCTGATGCAGATCCCCGGATCCCAGATCTCCAAGGTGAAAAAGGGCCAACCGGTGCGCATCACGGCACCGGGAAACCCACCCATCACCGCTCAGGGCTCGGTGGTGTTCATTTCGCCCTATTTCGACGTCAACAACAACAATTCGAGCAGTCCGAACACCGTGACGGTGAAGGCGGCCTTCCCCAATCCCGACGGGCAGCTCCGCAGTGGGCAGGTGGTGGAGACAGAGATCATCACCAGCGTGAAACAGGACCTAGCGGTACCGGTTCAGGCCGTGATGATGCAGGCCGAACAACCTTTCGTGTACCGG
>CAZJLQ010000220.1:0-3338 GCA_964546675.1 uncultured Synechococcus sp. | reverse complement strand
CGTTCGACTGATTGGCGGCTCCTTAGCCCTGCTCTTTCTGATCTTCACCAGGGGCAGTACGGAATTGATCCTGTCACTGGCGGTGATCGGAGCGTTCATCAGCAGCGTCCGACGAGGTCGCCGTGCTCTTCCCGCCCTGGGCTGGAGTTTGTTGTTCCTCGTTACCGGACTCTTGATCGGTGTGATTTGTACATCCCTCACCGCATCAATCTCGCTTCCACCGATTTACCTCGGTTCCGATCAGATTCAGGCTCTGCCAGCGTTACTGCTGCTTTGGATATCGATCCTCTTTCTTGCTTAGTTTTTTCTGTCTGTTAGGCAGCGCTTTGAAACTCGGCGATCAAACCTTGCAATTCTTCTGCTGAAATTTGATATCGGGTGTTGCAGAAATGGCAGGTCAGTTCAGCACCTCCATCCACTTCCAGCATGTCGGTTAACTCGGTTGGACCCAACATCTTCAGGGCGTTAATGCTGCGCTTGCGCGTGCATGGACAATAGAAATTGACTGACTGGCTTGCATCTGCATCTTCGAGTGGCTGTGGATCTAGATCAGGAAAAACATCCTTCAGAAGCGTTTCCAGATTGCCCTCACAATCTCTGAGCCGAGAGCTGAAATCTTGGATCTCCCTGCAGCGTTCCTCGATCAATGCCACAAGCGCCGGTTCTTCGGCCGCCTTGGGAAGAATCTGAACCAGAAGGCCACCGGAGCAGCTCAAGCTCGTGCTGCTGATCTGCTCTCCGACGAAGACACCGGATGGTGTCTGCTCAGAATGGAGCAGATAGGACGCGACGTCCTCACCAATACCCCCACTCACCAGTTCAACCGTGCTGGTGAAGGGTTCACCCTGACCATCGTCCCGCACGATGTGAAGGTATCCCGTCCCTGCAGCAGCCTGAAAATCAAAGCAGTAGTTGCCGAGGTCATCGGCTACCGGATCCAATTCCAGGTCGGGTTTTCCCACATAGCCTCGGACCGTCCCGTCCCGTCCCGCGTCCACCATGAGCCCACCAAGCGGGCCATCGGATCCCACGCGCAGATTGACACGGCCATGGCGAACTTTCATCGAACTGGCCAGCATCAGTCCCGCACTCATGGCACGTCCCAGCATCACGGTTGTGATGTATGAGAGCCCATGACGGTCTCTGGCTTCCTGCACTGAAGCTGTCGTGGAGACTGCAACAAGACGGATACCACCGCCGGCTGCCGTTGCCCTGACCAGCCGATCGGCCATCGTTGCTTTGCTTCTTCAGGGCAATGTAGTCAGAGAGGTCAGTTGACCGGCCTCAAGACGATGTCGATCACAGGCCCAGCGCTGGAACAGTTCAGGCTCATGGGTGACAACAATCAGCACCTGATCGCGGGCCAGATCCGCCAGTAAAGACAACACATCGTCTCGAACCGACCAGTCGAGGCCTGCAGTGGGTTCATCCAGCAGAAGAACCTGGGCACCACGCAACAGTTGAACGGCGAGGGAGAGGCGTCGTTGTTGTCCTCCACTCAGCCGTTCCGGAGCCATGGTTCGATCAATTTGTTCAAGGCCGACACGCCGCAAAATCTGATTGATCCTGTCGGTTGAAAGCCGGCGATGCCCCAATTTCAGTTCCTGAGTAATTGTTAAACCCAGAAAATATCGCTCGGGAAATTGGAACACCATTCCGCACAAGGCCCGTCTCTGGCGTTGATTGAGAATGGAACCATTCCAGCGGATTGTGCCCGACTTGTTGGATGCCAACCCGCTGATCACCTCCAGCAGACTGGATTTGCCGGAGCCACTTTCACCGGCCACAAGGACGGGTCGTCCCGCTGCTGCACGCAACTCGATCCCGCGGAGAATCGGCTCGCTTGCAGTGGCCGGTGCGTAGTGGATCTGCTGGAGTTGAAGCATGTGGTTCAGCTTGACTCATGATGAAGGCTGACCCTTGGTCCCATGGACGTCCGATTCCGCGAAGTCGATCCGTTCAACTGCTGGTTATGGCTTCGTTTCTCCGAAGTTCCGAGTCAAGGTGAACGCAATTATGTCGATGGTGTCTTCGACAGTTGGTACGTGATTGGTCGTCTTGGGGGATTCAATGCTGAAAACCTTCAGGTCCATGATGAAGGTGCTGATCTCAGCTGGATGGGGTACGACAACGAGGAGGCAGAGTCTGTGATGCCTGCCCTGATGCACAACATGGGGCAGCTCGAATATCAGGGGGATTGGGCGCGTTGCTGGTTGGATCTTGGGACCAGTGATGGAGTGGCGATTGATGTCTTGATCAATGCCCTGAGGCAGCTCGATACGGATGTTGTCCAGATCGAGGAGTTGGTTGTGGGAGGTGTTAACACCGACTGGCCGGTGGAAGACCATCCCGACAGTATTTTCCCCCCAAGTGGCTGAACTGCGGCGTCTGCTGGTTGACCCAGCCCGTTTGGAGGGTTTGCGATCGGACGAGCAGCTGTTGCCCCTTGATCAGGAGGAATGTCACTACCTGAGAAGGGTCTTGCGGAAGCGAGAGGGGGATTCAGTTGCCTTGATCGATGGACGGGGGCATCTCTGGCACGCCCAGCTTGAGCAAGGCCAAACGCTGCGACTGTCCGATGGTGTTGAGAATCCACACGATGAGGAGCCGATGCCAAGTCCCAAACTTGGGCTTGCTGTGGCTCTTGTCCGACGAGGCACCGACGACTGGCTCAGGATGGCCACTGAGCTGGGGGTTGATGTTTTTCAACCGCTTCAAGCGGATCGCTGCACGTCCCAGGCCGAACGTCGTCCAAACCGTTGGCAGACCGTGGTGAGAGAAGCCACCGAACAGTGTGAGCGGTTGTGGATGCCCGAACTCAGGGACGCTTGCCCGTTGGAGCACTGGGATCCTGGACCATCCGTGCGCGTCGGGATTGCGGTGTCGCGGTCAACGGGCAGCTTGGGTTTGGATGAATGGATGTTGAAGGCAGGGGATCCGCTTGAGACCTGGTTGGTGGTGGGCCCGGAGGGTGGATGGACCCAAGCAGAGGTTGACCGAGCCCTCAACAAAGGTTGGGAACCTGTGGCAATGGGGCCGACAATCCTCAGGACGTCCACAGCAGCGGTTCGGGCAGCCGTCAGCTTGGTGAGTTGGCGATCACTCAGCTCTTGAAGAGTTCTTCGGCCATGCCGCTGAAGGACTTCATGCTGGCCCCCGGTCGTCTGCGGCGCTGGACGAGAGCTTGGCCCGGCAGAAGATTGTCTGGAGCGAATGTGGTCAGAGTGAGCGCAGGGCGTTCGGCTTCCGCTGCAGCGAGCTCGGCAGCGATCGATTCGGCGGTGGTCATCACTGCGATCGGTGCTGACCCTGCCTCTGATGCTGAGCCTGCCCCTGAC
>CAZJLQ010000219.1:1735-3339 GCA_964546675.1 uncultured Synechococcus sp. | reverse complement strand
TTGTCCGGCGAGCGAAGAGCTGCTGGTAAGGTCCGGAAGTTTAAGGATGGCTTTGTTATTATCTTCGTCCTTGAAGGAACCAAAGGGGATTGCCTGTAGGGAATTTCTGTTGACGTAATTAAGGTCATCAGAAGTGTCGCCCTTTTGAACGGTATAACTGAATTGATGTGTGTGAAGGTGGTCGTCGGTTTTTACCCATTTGGCTGATCCGGTGTTGTTGGAGCCAACTTGGAGTTTAAGAGAGGCACGAGTACCGTGGAACTTGACCTTTTTGGTGAAGAAGACACCAATGAGAATCTCCTCACCGGTTTTGTAAGTACGATTTTCCGAAATAGGGCGATATTCAGGAGATTCCAAATCCAATGAACCAATACCAAAGACAGCTGAAACTGTTGGAATGTGATTAATGCTGATATTGCTGGTGCTGGCAAGGGAATTGCTGCTGTCAAGAGCAGGAAGTGTGAGGTTGGCATTGTCGCCAATGCTGTTCTTGATGGTGCTGCCGTTAAGCTCGAGGGATGAGGTACTTTTATAGTTGAGGTCAGCGGAGGTATCATCTTCATCGATGTCGTATAGAAAGCTGAGAGTATCAGAGCCGTCTCCAGATACGTATTTAGCGTTCTGATCAGTAGAACCAGTTTCGAGGGTAAGTATGGGCTTGCCACCTTGGGTGTTGACGACGACGCCTTCTGAGAAGACGACGTTGATAACGATCTGTTTGGGGTTTTCGTCCCATTGGTAGCTGCCATCGGCAGTGCCACTCCTAACAGATAAAACGGTTGGCCCATTCTCTTCTGGCGCAGGGCCTTCAACTCGAACAAATGAACCCGTATATTTCATAAGATTGATCTTGCTAAATAAATCAAATGCCAAATTAGGCATCGGCCCAACTGCAAGACCCGCCTGGGCTGCCATCGATATAAAGGCATCACCAGACACTCCCCATTTCAATAAAGTCGGGAAGTCTGTAAGTTGATCACGCGTAACCTCTTCGTCCTCAAAGATATAAGGTGTATCTTCATCATCTTCTTCAGCGCCATTCAAACCAATAAAAGCCTTTAAATCGAAAGATGAATTCCTATTATCCAGTCCATAATCTTGTTTTTTGTCTTGGAAAGCAAAGGACAAAGGCCCAACCATGGCATCAAATTTTGAGCCTGGTACAGAAGCTTTTAATACAAGGGATATTTCAGTACCACTAAGCTTCGTAACTGGATCTTCTTCAGTACTGATATAGAAATCGTCAAGACCAGGCTTCTTACCCTTCATTATAAAATTGAGGTCTAATACAATTTCCCATTCAAGGTTCAATGTGAATTTACCCTCAGCTCGCATACCAAACATCGGAACACCAAAATCACCAGACAATGGGATAGACATCAACTCATATATACCTTTGTATGCGGTACGCAATTTTAATTCTGTGGAGTATGCGTTCTTAAAACTATTAAAAATACTAGAAGCACCTGATTGATCTGTACCTGATTGATCAGTACCTGTCTGATCAGAAGCTGGTTGATCTGTGCCTGTCTGCTCAGAACCAGTTGACTCTACTGGGGAATAACACTGATTTTTACTCTTCCTGCAACGATTGCGTAAACGTA
>CAZJLQ010000219.1:0-1635 GCA_964546675.1 uncultured Synechococcus sp. | reverse complement strand
TCTACTGGGGAATAACACTGATTTTTACTCTTCCTGCAACGATTGCGTAAACGTACGTAAGTACGTACGTCGATAGATTGCTCGATCGGTTGACTGGGACCTTCAACCTTATAATTTCTGCCACGTTCGGAGGTGGATGTTTCATCCCTTTTTGGAGTAATATTTAAATACTGACTAATAACATCTTCAATTAATTCACCTATATTTTCAGGGGAGAAATTAGATGAGCCTTTGAGAGCAATTTCAAGCTGTTCGGCAAAGCCTGCAATACCGCCGGAACCAAAGGCAGAAAATTCTCCAGGAAGGTTACGCTTCTTTCTTCCTGAGGCTGATGATTCTGTAGGCTCATCAAATCTGCCGGACAGACTACCTGCAAGTGGGAGGGAGAGGGATTCTAATGAATCTTGTATGTCAGAAAAAGCAGTTAGATATGCATCAGTAAACTCATCTGGAAGGGGGGTATCGAGAACTTCAACAGGCATAGAGATATCACTAAGACGAGGCTCTGTTGAGAGAATCTGTATTTCATCAATCTCTGTATCTATAAGAGCGTCAAATCGTTCTAGATCATTTTTGTTTATGCTATCACGATCAAGTTTAAAAGAAACATCCTCAATTGTTGCATTGCACCCAAATGCTCCTGGCTTATCAAAATACAAGTCAACAAATATCGGTTTCTGATCCTTAGGTGTAATCGAGGCAGAAACTGGTTGATCTGAATAAAATCCAGCAGTATCTCTAGAGGTTTCATCAGCTGAATCTCGTACAAGAGAACCTTTGGAACGGTAGAAATTAGGATCATTATCCTGTGATAAAACACCAAAATCACGGAGAAAGACTTTCTGATATTCAATCTTGCTAGTGTTGTAGTCAGAATCGTCACTGGATGTACTGACGACTAAATTGGCTGGGTGAATACCCGATTTCTCAGGTTCTTTGCCTGATTTTTCGAAACGTTTCTTGCCACGCGGTACCGCATCACTGCTCTCACTGAGGTTGACAGAAGGCTTACCCTCAGGGTCGTATTCGATTAATTGCTCAGACTTATTCTTGACGCGATCCTCAATAATAGAATCATCATAAGAGTTAATTGTAAACGTACGAGGGATATGCCAATCCGATGGAGTAAAAGTTTGACTCTGACTAAAGGGTGAACCGTTAGCAGAACCAAGCTGATTACGAGATTGCTGATTCTTAAGTACAAGTCGTGAAGGAAAATTAGAAGCAACAGAATTATCCTTAAGCAAACGCAAGGGGACATCCCTAAAGGATGAAAAAGTGGAGTCAAGTCGATGGGAATTATTGAAGATCAAACTAAAATCCTTCTTTGGATGATCAGGATTCTTAGCAGTAACTAATCGATTATGATAGAGAAAAACTTCATCTTCTGTTGTACTCTGGAATTGAAGATCAGCAAGAACAGCTGATGGATCAGGGTCGTTAAAATCTTTTCTTATATTTGTGAGAATAAGAGCATCATTCAAACTTGTTTGAGGAGCTAGTTCTTCATCAATATGAACAACGACATTGTTCGTTGGTTGACTCGCAAGCATGACGAGCATTTGCGCTCCTTGGTCTGCTTCGCTAACACGCAAATTATTGCCAGAATACAAAAGAATAAGTCCAGCATTATCA
>CAZJLQ010000218.1:0-3341 GCA_964546675.1 uncultured Synechococcus sp. | reverse complement strand
AGCGGGGGCAAACCCGGCAAGCAGGCCACCGATGGCCGCTCGCAGCAACGGTTGGGATCGACGATCACCCATGGCCAGCAGATGGATGCAGGGGCATCCTGGATGCCCAGCCACCAGCATCTTCCCGATGGACGCCGGCAATCCCCTTCAGCAGCTCCTGCTGCGCGGTCTCGGCACCACAACCCTCGTTGCCGATCGTCTGCGCGGCGTCACCCAGGACTGGGTCAGCAGCGGCCGCCTGGATCCAAATCAGGCCTCGGCCCTGGTCGATGACGTGCTCAAGGCACTGCGTGGAGAGACACCAGAGCTGGAGGAACAGATGGAACGAAACATCGCTCGGAATCGCGACCATCTCCTCCAAGATCTCGGTCTGGCCAGCCAGAAAGAGGTTGATGAACTCCGCGGACGGATCGATCGGCTCGAGCAGCAACTTCGGCGGTCAGAATCACGCGAGTTGTGATCCACGCCGTGCGCGACATTCTGATCAGCTCCTCGGTCTGCGTGGCCTGCCTGCTGCTAGCCCTGGTCAGCCAGCTGATCGCCCCATCAACAGTCCTGGCTGAACCAGCACTGGCACAGCAGGCTGCACCCGCAGCTCTTGAACAACCCGCACCGGCCTCCCTCGTTTCAAGCACCCTTGAGCTGGATCCCGACGATCCCAATCCAACCCTCTTTGCCATGGCTCCCGACGACAAGATCAGCGATGCATCTGGCCTTGGTGGTCCGATCGAATCCTCTGATACCCAGCTCACCGCCACTGGACTGCGGATCACCGAACTTGAGATCGGTGATGGAGCCGTCGCCAGTTCCGGTCAGGTTGTTGTCGTGAACTACCGCGGAACCCTTGAGGACGGACGGGAATTTGACAGCAGTTATGGACGCGGTCCCTTCAGCTTTCCGCTCGGCGCAGGTCGCGTGATCAAAGGATGGGACGAAGGCGTGGCCGGCATGAAGGTCGGAGGAAAACGCAAACTCGTGATCCCCCCTGATCTGGCCTACGGAACCCGTGGTGCCGGAGGCGTGATCCCTCCAAACGCCACCCTGATTTTTGAGGTTGAGCTGCTCGACGTCAGGAAGTGATCCGCAGTTAGGCTCACATCACGCTTTATTGACCCCTCCCCAATGCTGCGCTCGGCAATTTCAGCCCTGTTCCGCACCCTGCCCGCCCAAGTGGTGGAGGCTCACTGCGATGGCCCCTGTGGCGTTTATGACCCCGCCTCAGCCCGTGTAGCGGCTGAAGCAGTTCTTTCAATGACCAAAAAACTGAAGGCCCTGGAAGCTCCTGCTGCTGGTGATGCAGCCGCACTTGCTACCTACAACAACACCTTCGGTCGCTTCGTCGCGATCAAGGAAGAAGAGGCTCAGAAGACCAAGAAGGAACTGTTGATCCTCTGGACGGACTATTTCAAGCCAGAACATCTGGCAACGTTCCCCGATCTCCACGACACCTTCTGGAAGGCAGCCAAGCTCTGCTCGGCCTGCAAGGTCAATATCGATCAGGCCAAGGCCGAAGAGCTCATGGCCGCCGTTGAAAAGATCCATGGGATGTTCTGGCAGTCGAAAGGTCGTTCCGACGCCTGGGTCACCGCATCCTGAAGTCCGACTCATTCATCCACCCCTCCCAGCAGCAGGTTTGAACGACCTGCTGCTGTTTTTTTGTGGTCGGCGTCGGCTGATGCGCGTCGAAGGTCGCTCGATGTGGCCAACCTTGTCTCCCGGTGACCGCGTGCTGCTGAGGCCACTCCAGAGCAACGCAGATCTACCGGAACGAGGATCGATTGTCGTGACTCGACATCCACACCGACCCGACCAACGCCTGATCAAGAGATTGGTCGACGTTGATGAGCATGAATCGATGCTTTTGCTTGGCGACCACCCGGACCAAAGCACGGACAGCCGCCAGCTTGGACCGATCGCAAGAAGCTTTCTAATCGGCGCGGTGACAAACGTGATTCGCCAACCGCAGCTGGAGAAGAGGTGAGAACAAGCCGGTTCAGAACACAGGCATTCAGAACACAGGCATTCAGAACACAGCCGTTCAGAACACAGCGGCTGAGGTTCGATGCAGCCAGATCGCTCCGGTGATGATGGACAGTCCTCCGGTGAGTCCGACCAGCCAGGGGAGCAGGCGCGCACCGCTGCGAATCGTGAGAAGCGAGATCAAACCGACGACCGCAAGCATGGCTGCGACTGAACCACACAGGTAAGCGATCAGATAAAGGACGGCTCCATGGGTGGGCAGGGCGAGAGCGGGAATCACTGCCAACAGATGGCTGGCTCCGGCCAGTCCATGCAGGAGACCCAGGCCCGATGCGGCATGGGCATGACCGCGATGCTCGCTCTGCCCTCGCACGTGCAGATGCAGGTGGCGATGGGTGGCACTGTCGGCATGACGGTGTTCATGGGTGTGCAACTCCAGGCCGAAGGCGGTGCGTATGGCGAGAGAACCCACCACAAGCAACGTGACACCCACAAGGAACTCCGCCCAGGCGGACATGTTCTCGATATGCACCATGTCCTTGAACAGAACAGCTGCAAGACCCAACACCACAACCCCGGCTGAGTGGCCAGCACCCCAGGCCAGACCAGATCTCATCGCGGTCAACGGGCGCTGCAGCGACAGCGGCGCCATCGCCACAAGATGATCAGCGCCCGAAACAACGTGTACCGCACCGGCTGCGAAGCCTGTCAGAGCGCTGATCAGCATTTTATTTCAGTGCAGACGACAATTGTGCACGACCACTTGACAAGCCCGCCAGGCATCGGTGCGAAGCATACGAACGATTGAGGACGCACAACCATGCATACCGATGTGCCGATGGTCATCTAAGGGGAACCGGAGATCAGGAGCTTGAGTCCCGCCTCAACATCGTCCTGACGCATCAAGGCTTCTCCGACCAGAACTGCCGCCGCGCCAGCCTCTTCAACCCGATCAAGATCAGGCCTGGAGAACAGCCCTGATTCACTCACCAACACAACGTTGTCGATCCGAAGTTGATCGGCGAACTCGGCCATCAACCGTTCGGTGGTGGAGAGATCGGTGTCGAAGGTTGTGAGGTCACGATTGTTGATTCCGATCAGAGGGAAGCCTCCAACGGTGAGAACCCGTTTCATCTCCTCTGCATCGTGGACTTCAACGAGGACATGAAGGCCAAGCGTGGCCGCGGCTTTGTTCAGATAGCGAAGATCCTGATCGCTCAGGATCGCTGCGATCAGCAGGACAGCATCAGCTCCCGCAGCACGCGCCTGATAGAGCTGGTACGGGCTGAGGATGAATTCCTTGCAGAGCAGGGGCAGATCAACCGCCTTGCGCACCTCAACGAGAACCTCGAATCCCCCTT
>CAZJLQ010000217.1:0-3358 GCA_964546675.1 uncultured Synechococcus sp. | reverse complement strand
TCCGGCGGTCGGGGACTGCAACCGCGCCTACGTCAGTGGGAGCGGTTGAAAACCAGGCACGATCCCAGCCAAGCCTTGTTGCTTGCGGCCCAACCCGCCCAGGAATTGATCGGTGGCTGGCGCCCCTGGAGCCTTCTGCAGGCTTTGGGTGGCCAGCCTCTGCAGGCTCGGATTCAGGGCCTGGTGCTGGCGGCTGACCTGGATGAGCAGATGGGCGAGGAATCCCTGCTGCCCGTGCATGCCCGTTTGGAATTCGGTTGAGTGCTGTTGCATGGATCTCTTCTTGCTCCGCCATGGCATCGCTGAAGAGCGCGTCGACGGGTTGGATCATCCGGAACGTGCCCTCACCGGTGAGGGGCGGGTGCGCACGGCGGCCGTTGCCAGGTCGCTGTTGAAACGAGGCGTTCAGGTTGATCTGCTACTCAGCAGCCCCTTTCGGAGGGCGCTGGAGACGGCCCAAATTGCCATGGACGCTGGCTTTGCATCCGAGCTGCGCGTGGAAGCAGCGCTCGAGCCAGGGGGGGGCGTTGATGCGCTGGTCAGGGACCTCAGCGGTCGTGTCTGTTTGGTGGGTCATGAGCCAGATCTCAGTTCCTTAGCAGCGCGTTTGCTCCAGCTCCCACCGGCCCGGCTCTCGCTCAAAAAAGCCGGTCTTCTGCAGCTTCGTCGTCAGCCCTTCGGCTGGGAGTTGAGGGCCCTGCTACGACCCGGCTTGCTGCTCGACCCGTCCGCTTAGGTTGCATTCAGTGGCATTGGTGTGTTGGCTCAGCAGCCTCCGGGAGACCTGCGTCATGCACGCACCGGCATCGAATTGAGACCGGGCCTGGATGGTGTGCCCGCAACCCAGTCCGCCATCTGCGACATCGACGGTGAGAAAGGGCTGCTCACCTATCGGGGTTATCCGATGGAGGATCTGGCTGCCAACAGCAGCTTTCTGGAAACCGCCTTTCTGTTGATTTGGGGTGACCTGCCATCGCGGCAGCAGCTGAGCGCCTTCGAGAAGGAAGTGCAGATGCACAGGCGGGTCAGCTTCCGGGTCCGCGACATGATGAAGTGCTTTCCTGCCAGCGGGCATCCCATGGATGCGCTGCAGTCCAGCGCTGCCTCTTTGGGGTTGTTTTATTCGCGGCGGGCCATTGACGATCCGAGCTACATCTACAAGGCCGTCGTCCGCCTGATCGCCAAGATTCCCACGATGGTGGCGGCGTTTCAGCTGATCCGGAAGGGACAGGATCCGATCCAGCCAAGGGACGACCTGGCCTATTCCGCCAACTTCCTCTACATGCTCACGGAACGGGAGCCCGATCCGCTTGCGGCTCGGATCTTTGATCGCTGCCTGATGCTCCACGCTGAGCACAGCCTCAACGCCAGTACCTTCAGCGCCCGCGTTACCGCCAGCACCCTTACCGACCCGTATGCGGTTGTCGCCTCCGCCGTCGGCACCCTGGCAGGCCCCCTCCACGGTGGCGCGAATGAGGACGTTCTCGCCATGCTCGAGGAGGTCGGATCACCGGAGAATGCCGGCGCTTACCTCGATTCGGCGATCGCCGCCAAACGGAAGGTGATGGGGTTTGGCCACCGCGAGTACAAGGTCAAAGATCCGCGGGCGGTGATCCTGCAGGTTCTGGCCGAGGAGATGTTCGACCGCTTCGGTCACGACCATCTCTATGACGTGGCCCGTGCCATCGAGCAGGAAGCTGAATCCAGGCTGGGGCCAAAGGGGATTTATCCCAATGTCGACTTCTATTCGGGCTTGGTCTATCGAAAACTCGGGATCCCCCGGGATCTGTTCACTCCGGTTTTCGCGATCGCCAGGGTGGCTGGCTGGTTGGCCCACTGGCGCGAGCAGCTCGGAGCCAATCGTATTTTTCGTCCGTCACAGATCTATTCCGGTTCGGAACCGCGGTCATGGTCGCCGATCGATGAGCGTGCATCGGCTCCGGCCGCTTAAGTTGCTGAGACTTCAGGCAACACCATGGTGAGCCCGGGACTGGACCTGGAAGGGAGTTTCAGCCAGGCATTGCAAGGCTTCGGCCTGTCGGCGGAGGCAGCACGACTGCTCTGGCTTCCATTGCCGATGCTGCTTGTGCTGGTGGCAGCGGTCGTCGGCGTTCTGGTTTCGGTGTGGCTCGAGCGCAAGATTTCAGCCGCGGTTCAACAGCGCATCGGTCCTGAATATGCCGGAGCACTGGGCATCCTTCAGCCCTTGGCTGATGGTCTCAAGTTGCTTGTCAAAGAGGACATCATTCCGGCCAGGGCCGACAGCCTGTTGTTCACCCTCGGTCCGGTCCTGGTTGTGGTGCCGGTGATCGTCTCCTGGCTGATCATCCCCTTCGGTCAGAGCCTGTTGATCAGCAATGTGGGTGTCGGAGTCTTCCTGTGGATCTCCTTCAGCAGCATCCAGCCCATTGGTTTGCTGATGAGCGGTTATGCCTCAAACAACAAGTATTCGCTCTTAGGTGGTCTGCGCGCTGCAGCCCAGTCGATCAGTTACGAGATTCCACTCGCCCTGGCTGTGCTTGCCGTCGTGATGATGAGCAATTCGCTCAGCACCGTCGACATCGTTGATCAGCAGACGGGTGTCGGCATTCTGAGTTGGAACATTTGGCGGCAGCCCGTCGGTTTTCTGATCTTCTGGATCTGCGCATTGGCTGAGTGCGAGCGCCTTCCGTTCGACCTCCCTGAAGCTGAAGAGGAATTGGTTGCTGGATATCAGACCGAGTACGCGGGCATGAAGTTCGCGCTGTTCTATCTGGCCGGTTACATCAATCTCGTCCTGTCAGCGCTCTTGGTTTCGGTGCTCTACCTCGGAGGCTGGGGTTTTCCGATTCCAGTGGAGTGGCTTGCTGGATGGCTGGGGCAATCCGTTGATGCTCCGCTCGTGCAGGTCATCACTGGCTCGGTTGGCATCGTGATGACTGTTCTTAAGGCCTATCTGCTGGTCTTTGTGGCGATCCTGCTGCGTTGGACCACTCCTCGGGTGCGGATCGATCAACTGCTTGATCTCGGCTGGAAGTTTCTGCTTCCCCTCTCCCTCGTCAATCTGCTGGTGACAGCAGCTCTGAAACTGGCGTTCCCAGTCGCATTCGGCGGCTGATCTCTCCTGTCGGCGTCTGGCCCGTCATCATGGGCGCAGCGTCCTGAACCTTCTCTTTCAGATCTCCAGCCCATGTTCGGATTTCTCAGACAGGTCGGTGACTACACCCGGGATGCTGTCGATGCAGCTCGCAATCTTGCCCAGGGTTTCGCGGTTACGTTCGACCACATGAAGCGCCGTCCTGTGACGGTGCAATACCCCTACGAAAAGCTCATTCCCTCGGAGCGATACCGGGGAAGAATCCACTACGAATTCGACAAG
>CAZJLQ010000216.1:0-3385 GCA_964546675.1 uncultured Synechococcus sp. | reverse complement strand
GCGATGTAGGTCTCCTTCAGACCGTTCAGGCAGCGGTCATCCAGCACGGATGCGTCACCAGCCAGAAGGGCGTAGCTGATGTAACGGAGGATGATTTCACCATCGCGCAGGCAGGCAGCCATGCGGCGGTTGGGATAGCAGTTGCCACCAGCCTGAATCAGACCTGTGTTCTCACAGATCATTCCGGTCACTGCATCGGAGACGATGCAGGAGGCGTTGGAGGTGATGGCGTTGACGGCGTCCAGACGCTTGTTGCCTTCACGGACATAGGACCGAAGACCAGCGAGGTCGCTACCCCCAACGGGCGCAGTTTTGGCGTCAGCGCTGACGACAGAACGGGAAAATGCGTCGAGCATTGTGGGCCAGACAGTTTTTGGGAAGAGGCTTCTGCTGCCGTGAGATACCAGCCAAGGCAGGTGTCCTCAAAGAGGTTTGCCCTGACGACTAGTAGACCCAATGGGCTGGAAGCGCTCTAGCAAACTAAGCCTGAGGAACAAAGTCCTGACCAAGGATTTCGTGATCACGCAAGAGTTCGTCATCTTGGCGGGACGACATGGATTCGCCATAGCCTCTATGGCCAATGGCCACAACGAAGGTCTCTGATCACAACATCCTGGTATTGGTGCTGAGGGATGGGGCGTTAGGGTCCGAACAGTAAGGCAAATTCTCGACAGTTCCATGTCAGACCAGGCACCTACCGTTGAAGAACTGCAGGAATCAATTGATGAACTTTTAACTTATCGAGAAAGACTTTATAACGACGTTGTTGGCTTGGGAAAAAAACTACGGCTCTCACAAAAAAAAATCGAAGCCACAATCAAAGACCATCCAGAACTCACACGTATTGACGAGATACTCCAACAACTAAATGAGCAACGCGACACTCAACTCAAGCAATAGTTTTCACCTAATCTTTTTAAAATATACTAGGTCTCAACGAAAGAATCAAAACTGCGATGAACATCATCGACCCACCCCCCACAACAATGTCAGACTTCTTTGAAGCCAGTCGGGGCACTTGGTTGAATAGGAGGGTAATTCATCACCATGACAATCAGGATGATGAATCAGCAGACTCCAACTTAATCATTGAGCCATTCGGGGTGCATGATCCCGTGGTTCAAAAGGTATGTGATGCCCTCAATGTTGAAGTTGAGCAAGCAGCGGGTGGGGCTCGATTTTGGTGGGAAAGCAACTTGATGAGCCAGACGCGAAATGACGATTACGCAGCCGTTGTTGTTGATGCTCCCCATCCAGACAACCCGAGCCAAGGCTTCCTGCTTCGGGATGTGGGATACGTTGAAAAGAAGTCTGTCATGAGCAGTTATTCGTTTGCTGAGGATGGTGTTCTGACCATCACGACCAGATATGACACCAATGTTGGTATCGAACGCTGCTGGTTTGTTAATGATCAGATCAGGATGCGCGTGAGCTCCGTGCAATTTCTTGATGGTGTAGCGATGACGACCTACTGCACAGAATTCCGCTGCCCTAGTGAGGCAGACATTCGCAATCTCGCTGCGCACACACGATCAATCGCCGATTCAACGCAAACCCCATGAGAACGCCGAAGGACAATGTTTGATTCCTTTCTCGATGAGCTCCACCAAGGCATTACATCCCGAGGAGGAACCCCAACTGAGGTCCCCGACGGACTGGAAACCTGTATCTCAGCAAAGCGGAGCAGCACCATCCGCAGCTGGCTTTGGAACGTCCCAGGATTCCGCCGCTGGCGCGTCACCCGACTGGATGCCGGCGACAGCCTTCAGGTGCTCAACTCGGTTGCGTATCCCGATTACAACTTTGATCACCCGCTCATGGGGGTGGATCTTCTCTGGTTCGGCGCACGTCAGAAGTTGGTGGCTGTCCTGGACTTTCAACCACTAGTGCAAGACCAGGCTTACCTCGAACGCCATTTTTCAGGGCTGAAGCAGCTGAACGCAAAATTTCCTGATCTCAATGGTGAGGAAACCATGCGCTCCTTTGACCCCAATCAATATTTCTCGTCCTGGCTCCTCTTCTGCCGTGGAGGGGCTGATCAAGCGAAGGGGTCGTTACCTGAGGCCTTCAGCGAATTCCTGAAGGCCTACTGGCAGCTCCACGATGACGCATCCGCTCAACCGTCTGATCTTCAGCCTGAGGACGTGCAGAAATTACAGGAGAACTACGACGTTTACAGCGCCGAACGCGATCCGGCCCATGGACTGTTCACCAGCCATTTCGGGAAAGAGTGGTCAGACCGGTTTCTGCATGAGTTCCTCTTCCCTGCTTCCGCCAACCGATGAGCACGACACCTCCTCGCCACCACAGCACCGATCCGGTTGTTCTTCCCAACTGGGCCTGGCAACCTTTTCTGGATGACGCGGTTCAGGCCCTGGAACCCCTTGCGATTCAGCCGTATCCCGTTGATGAGCAATTCCTCCTCAAAGAGGACCAGACCGGGTCGAAATCCAAGCCTGTCACGGTCACAACAGCCACATGGGCTTGCAAAACGGAAAAGTTCAGACAGGTACGTGCAGCATGCGTGAGCGGTGGAACCGCTGCCTCGGTGCTGAATTTCGTGATCAATCCATCGGCGCGCTTTGATTTGCCTTTTTTCGGAGGGGATTTGGTGACTCTCCCTTCAGGCCATCTGCTGGCGCTTGATCTGCAGCCCGCTGATAAAGGCGATCAGGACCACACGGGCCACGTGTGGGATCGTCTCCTTCCCATTTTCGAGCGATGGCGCAGCAAGCTGCCGGATGGTGGGCCCATTCCAGAAGAGGCTCAGCCGTATTTTTCGCCAGGGTTCCTGTGGACACGCCTGCCCCTCGGAGACGAAGGCGATGAACTCATCAAGACTGTCGTCCGCCCTGCTTTTCAGGAGTACCTGGATCTTTACCTGGAACTTGCTGCAGAAGCAAAACCCGTTTCAGACAAACGGCGGGACTCATTGCTGGCGGGTCAGCGACGCTATACGGATTACAGGGCAGAAAAGGATCCTGCCCGAGGCATGCTGACCCGTTTTTATGGGAGCGAATGGACCGAGGCTTACATCCACACCGTTCTGTTCGACCTTTAAGGCAAGCCGACTCTGGCTCGGTCTGCACAAGGGCCAATTAGCGGCTCTGAATCGAGGGGATTAAACATTATGAACAGCTTTCGAGAGGATTCTCGCCACTTGGCGAGAATCCTCTCGACCCCGACGGGACTCTCCTTACGATGTCCCTTCCGGTGTCTGTGACACCCAACTAGACGCTGCCAAAAGGAGTTTCAAATGTTCGACGCCTTCACCAAGGTTGTCGCCCAGGCTGATGCCCGGGGACAGTTCATCAACACCAGTGAAATTGATGCCCTTGCTGCGGTGGTGTCCGACAGCAACAAACGTCTGGACGCTGTCAACCGC
>CAZJLQ010000215.1:0-3405 GCA_964546675.1 uncultured Synechococcus sp. | reverse complement strand
CCTGCGCTGGCCAACAAGACCTATTTCAACTACGGCGGCCAGGGGCCACTGCCGACGCCCTCCCTCGAAGCGATCACCAACAGCTGGCGACGCATCCAGGAGCTGGGGCCGTTCACCGCAGAGATCTGGCCCTTCATTGCCGCTGAAGTGAACAGCACCCGGCGTCGCCTGGCCATGGAATGCGGCATCCCTCCCCATCGACTGGCTCTGACGGAGAACGTCACCAGTGGGTGCGTGCTCCCCCTGTGGGGACTGCCGTTTCGCAGCGGAGACCGGCTGCTAATCGGCGATTGTGAACATCCCGGTGTGGTGGCCGCCTGCGTCGAGTTGGCCCGACGTCATGACCTCGGCCTCGACAGCCTGCCGGTGAAGCAACTTCGCAACGATCAGCAACGGACAGACCAGGGCGTTCTCGATGCGCTCGAGCAGTGCCTCAAGCCACGGACCCGACTGGTGGTGCTGTCCCATCTGCTCTGGAACACCGGCCAGATCATGCCGGTTGAAGCTGTTGCCCAACGCCTCAAAGAGCACCCCCAACACCCCTTTCTGCTGGTGGATGCTGCCCAAAGTTTCGGGCAAATCCCCGTCGAAAAAGCTGCAGCGGCCTCTGACATTTACGGATTTACCGGACACAAGTGGGCTTGTGGGCCGGAGGGATTGGGAGGTGTGGCACTCTCAGATCGTGTGCTCGCTGAGGCCTCTCCAACCGTGATTGGTTGGCGCAGCCTCCAGGATGAACGCTTTGCGGATCTCACTCCCGAGGACCCGTTTCACCACGACAGCCGCCGTTTTGAAGTTGCCACCAGCTGTGTGCCGTTAATGGCGGGCTTGCGACGCTCCATGGACTTGCTGGAGGAGATTGGATCGACCGCTGAGCGCCACGAATCGATCCGCAATCTGAGTGGGCGGCTCTGGCAGCAGCTCAACAGCATGGGCAGCACCCTTCCCCTGCTCACCGTGCCCCCCCCAGCAGGCCTGGTGAGCTTTCAGCTCCCGTCCGGACCGGAACCGTCGGACCTGGTGAAACATCTCGGAACCCAGGGCCTCTGGATTCGCGATCTTGCCGACCCTGCCTGCCTAAGGGCCTGCACCCATGTGCTGAGCCAGGACACTGAATTGGATGCCCTGGTGCAAGCACTTGATGGGATCAGTCCGTAACCAGTTCAGGCCTTGCTGTGTCGGGGTTGAGCTTGGAAGGCTTGAGCACCTGCTGGAACGTGTTCAATTCGAAGCGCCGGGGCTCGATTCCCCGGCCGCTGGTTGCGGTGCGATGAAGGGCTGATTCGCGTTGAACGTTGTGCCTGGGTAAAGCGTTGTGGAAGGGAAAGCGAAATCAGCACCGGCCTCCTTGACGATTGCTGCAATCTGCAGAAAAACATCCTGCTGAATATCCAGCCACTCCGACCAAACCGTCGTTTTCGTGAAGGTATAAACCAACAGATTGATTGATGAACTGTCCCATTGATTGAAGTTGACCAGCATGGTTTGCCGCTGATCAATCGCCGCATGGCTTTTCAACATTGCCTTGATCTTTGATGTCACCTCCGCCACCCGATCAAGATCCTCATATCGCAGACCGAGCTCCACTTTGATTCGCCGGTTGTACATCCGTCCAGGATTTTCAATCGGCGTGGTAGCAAAGACTGAATTCGGAATGAACAGGGGTCGGCGGTCAAAGGTGCGAATACGGGTGTGATACCAACCAATCCGCTCCACTGTTCCCTCAAATGTGGACACCTGGATCCAATCACCTACACCGAAGGGACGGTTAAAAAACAACATCAAACCAGACAGAAAGTTCTGAGAGATCTGTTGCGTACCAAAGCCGATTCCAATTCCGGCACCACCAAGCACCGCGCCGACCGCTGTTGCAGAGACCCCGATCGCAATCATGATTGCGGCAAACGTGATCAGAAAAACAACAATCACATACAAGCGATCAAGCAGAGCGACCATCATCGATCGATCTCTATCGTCATCGATTTCTTTCTGCAACCAATGATCAAAACTGCTCGAATGCAGAATCTTTAATCCGGCAATACTGACGGCTCTGCCAATCACAAACAGCACCAACGATGCCATTGCTTTTGTGACTTCAACATCCGTCAGGATCACCATCCTGTTGGCCAGCAACCCAAACAGCCATCCGGCATAAAGCGCAACCCCAAATCCGAACACAAGCGGACGCCGCAGGGCACGGATCAAAAGCACCACCGACGGATTTGGAATTCGGTCCGCAAGCTTCAGGACGAACCAGAACAACACCAGCAGGAGGGTGCCGGCGAGCAGTCCCTCGGGCGTCTGAAAAAAGTGGGCATCGCTGGCCAGATCTGCCCGATTCAGCCCGTCCATTCAGAAACCTTTGCCAGTAGCAACGATTCTCACGCAGATAGCCGCAAGCGCAGCGCCTTCTCCGCCTCCTCCCGGTCGTCGAAGTGAATCTTCTCCGTGCCAAGAATCTGGTAGTCCTCATGGCCCTTGCCGGCCACCAGCACCAGATCCGCCGGATTTGCTCCGGCGATTGCGGTTGCGATCGCCGAAGCGCGATCCCCTTCCACCAACAGGTCGATGCCCTGGGGAATCCCGCTCACCACATCGTTCAGGATCTGAGCGGGGTCCTCTGTGCGCGGGTTATCGGAGGTCACCACCACACGATCCGCCAGCCGAGCTGCAATCTCTGCCATCTGAGGGCGCTTGCCCCGATCGCGATCACCTCCGCAACCGAACACGCAGATCAGCCGCGCTCCAGTGAAGGGACGGGCCGCCGCCAACGCACTCTCCAGGCCATCGGGGGTGTGGGCGTAATCCACCAGCACCGTGGGGAGACCACTCAGATCAACACCCTCCAGCGCCACCCGCTCCATTCGCCCGGGCACTCCCCGGAAGCTCGCGATGGAGTGCAACAACCGGGGAAGTGGTAACCCCTGCTGTTGCAGGGCACCCACCGCCTGCAGCAGGTTCATCAGGTTGAACCGTCCCAGCAGCGGGGACTGAAACGCTCCCTCACCCAATGGCGTGCGAAGCCTGCCCCGCACGCCGCTGCCGGTCATCTCAAGATCGGTCATCACAAGATCAGCCGTTGGATCCGTGAGCGAACTGCGCCAACAGCGATCACCAAGCCGCTGGGCCAACTGCCCACCCCAGGGGTCATCCCCATTGATCACGGCCGAGGCCCGATCAGCACGAAGCAACGGTTCAGCGAACAAGGCCGCCTTGGCCTCGAAATAGGCCTCCATCGATTGGTGATAGTCGAGATGATCCTGCGTGAGGTTGGTGAACACAGCCCCGGAAAAACAACAGCCAGCCACCCGCTGCTGGGCCAGAGCATGGGAACTAACCTCCATCGCCGCTAGTTGACTGCCTGCGGCGACGGCTTGCGCCAGTTGAGCTTGCAAACGATCGGCG
>CAZJLQ010000214.1:0-3443 GCA_964546675.1 uncultured Synechococcus sp. | reverse complement strand
TCACCCTGCACGGCTAAGTTGAAATCCAGACCCTAAAGGTTTCAGCCTGGACAACGCATCGGCAATTCAGACATTTCAGCGACCAGCCTGATAGGAGCCAATCCCAACATCATTGCGATGATCAATGAATTGAATTGTTGCACAACCTGAACAATTTTTTTCACAGGGCCATTCGTTTCCACTGAAAATCACCTCGCGCGTGATGATCACTAAAAGACGTAACCAGATCTGCTTTCAGCCAGAGCACGAAGCCATACGTTGAGCTTGATAATTTTTTGCGATGGGAAATAGGCTTTGGAAGGTCAACATTCTGAGCGATTCAGTCAGCAGTCATGGAGACAAATCTCAGCTCACAACGACCATATTCAGGCCTGAAATCCCATCAATTGCAAAACATCGTGCCCATCCCCATCCGCCCGTGAGCTGATCACGAGCGGAGCGCAACGGCTGGCGGGGTGATCCGCAGCTAACGACAAACCTCGCGATCATGGATTCTTTGTGGTCAGCTGATGCATCCCACCTGGACCGAGCAGTGGTGGCCTGTGGCCTACCTGCAGGACCTGGATCCAGCGAAGCCGAGCCGCTTCACCCTTCTGGAAAGAGATCTGGTGATCTGGTGGGATATCGCCGGGGATTGTTGGCGCGTGTTTCCCGATGTGTGCCCGCACCGCCTGGTGCCCCTCAGCGAAGGCCGCATCAACGAGGACGGACTCCTGGAATGCCCTTACCACGGTTGGAGTTTTGACGGAGAGGGACAATGTCTCTCGATCCCCCAGGCCAGCCAGAACACCCGTCCGAACAGTCGACGTTCCCGTTGCGCCAGTCTGCCGACCGCCTTAGGGCAGGGACTGTTGTTCGTGTGGATGGGCGCCCCCGATGCCGCCGACCCGGAGCAGCTACCGCTGGTTCCGGCCCTCGACGAGAACCCGAAGAGCTGGACCATCCAGGACACCTTCCGTGATCTGCCGATGGATGCGGTGACGCTGCTTGAAAACGTGCTCGATGTGAGCCACGTGCCCTTCACCCATCACAAGACGGTGGGAAAACGGGAAAACGCCTCACCTGTTGAGGCCTCAATCATCCGAGAGAGCGCTGACGGCTTTGAAGCCTTCTGGGAAGAGGGCCCGCGTCGCGGCAAACTTGGCTCCCAATCCACGACCTTCCGTGCCCCGCAGCTGATGTGGCACGACCTCACCGCCAAGGGTTTCGCCAGGATTCTCACTGTTGTTTACGCCGTACCGATCCGGCGAGGTGAATGTCGACTGTTCGCCCGGTTTCCCTTCCAGTTCGAATCAGCCGCACCACGTCTGCTGATCGGCCTCAGGCCCCGCTGGCTGCAGCACATCGGCAACCACAAGGTGCTGGAAGACGACCAGATCTTCCTGCACTGGCAGGAACGAGTGCTCGAGGCCTCCGGCGGAAGCGCCGCCGCAGAACGCGCCTTTTTTCTTCCCACCAGCTCAGACCGCTACGTGAGCGCCCTGCATCGCTGGCTCAACCAAAACGGAGGCGAACCCTTCGCTGGACGACCTCTGCCGGCCAGACAGTCAACGGACGTGCTCATGGACCGCTATCGGAGCCATACCCAGAATTGCCGCAGCTGTTCTCAGGCACTCGAACGGATTCGTCAGATCAGACCCTGGCTGTGGGGTGGCCTCTGGGGATCGGCAGCCATGGTTGGCTCCGACTCTCTGAGCTGGGCTGGCCTTGGCCTTGCCGCACTCACAGGACTGGCACTGATCCAGACCGCGCGATGGCAACAGGGACTCACCACCGGCAATGGGCAGGCGCCGCGCAATCAAATTGTGCGATCAACCGCCTTAAAACGGGACACTGTTGCCCCTTGACCGACTCCTGTGAGGGGGCATTGCATGACCAGATCGAGGATTAAACATTCAGCGCCACACCTCTGCCCCTGTGGTTATTGACAAATCAACTCAAAAAGCTCTCTAAAAAAATATCAACAGCAGCCAATCTCTTGACTATCCCCTCTCTGTAACCGGGCTTAAATACACGTTTTGCAAAGTCAATCAGCTTGCCCATGAATCCACGTGATCTTGAAACAAAGCGCCCAAGCTCATACTTCATACCTGATATCTGTCTAGCACTAGCTGCTGTGCATTGGATGGTTAAAGATGAATCGATGCGCTATAAATGACATGGTTTTAGTTCATCAGTCATGTTGAAATTTCTTTTAGCCGCATCGTCCTCCATCTTAATTTTTCTCCCAGCGCCCTCAGCCGCTCAAGGAACAACCAGCTACTGGGGAGCCGGTGAATTCAAAATAGAACAATTAAAAGTTTGGCTATCGTTTACTTATATTCCAAACACCGATTGGTTTAGTGTTGCCGTCGTCGAGCCCAAAAATGTTGATTATCATGATTTCAAAATTCCCACTGTCCTAGGCGTGAACTGCAAAACTGGAGACTTTAGCTTCAACTCTGGATATCACATCGAGAAAGACGGACAACCGGATATAGACCGCGTAAAAGCTGAGATGGGAGGGTTGGCGAAATCATTTTGCGAGTCGCACAAGAATAGCTACGGAGACTCGACGTACTGGAACTAGAACGACAATGACTTCGTGCCGTATTTAGAGAGCACTGATGACGGCTGACATCTACAGCGATCCAGGCGTGAAATCAAACACAACAATATCTTTAATTGAAGGCAGAAAGATCTCTTTCAATGCAAGGTGCTTTTTTGCGACTGGCTGAGACGATGTCCCCGTATACGCATCTCTTGATGCAACAGAATCAAACGTCACTACAATCGAATGAGTGAACCCCTTGTTTAATTCTTCGGGGCTATTGTTGGAGCCGAACTGGACAGAAATTATACCTTTAATTCCATCAGATCCATTTGGCAAGTCCTCAAAAAGCCTACAGATTTCAGAAATCTTACTATCACTCGTTTCCTCAGTGAAGCAAATCAGCAAGACATGGCAGACCAATGATCCTGTCTTCATGATTAGGGACGTCGATCGATCTATATTGTCTACAGACGATAAGAGCAGAAGCACGGCTCATACGGTTTTTCTTAGGAGAAATCCGGGAACTCTCATTCTGCTTGCTCTCCAGGGCGGCTCAGACACGTTCAGCAATAGCAACAGTGTTCACCAGGATTAAAATGATGATTCAAGATCCAGCCAATTGGCACCAGTCAGATTCAAGCAGCTTGCACCTGCGTTCTGATGCAGGGGCTCGTCAGAGTTAAATAGCGAAAACACGTCGCCGTATCACCACAAAACTTGTTTCTATACAAAGAAGGATTGATCTTCTGGTTTAGCGGTCTCTACGCCCAACCCTAAAACGCATGGCATAGCACGCGACCCCAATGTGGAAAACATCAAAAATGGGGAAAATTTCAGCCATCAAGTTAATTTAGACTGAAGCAATTTTGGCAACAAAATCTCGCGATGATCTTCTGCTGATGAAAGAGTT
>CAZJLQ010000213.1:0-3471 GCA_964546675.1 uncultured Synechococcus sp. | reverse complement strand
GAGTTGGACGGGCGCTGGCCGCTCGAGCAGGTGAGCCAGGGTGGCGCTGTGGGCTTCAGCCAGATCCATCACGTGGAGATAGTCGCGGATTCCCGTGCCATCCGGCGTTGCGTAGTCATTGCCGAAGATGCGTAGTCGTTCTCGGCGGCCAGCGGCCACCTGGGTGATGAAGGGGAACAGATTGTTGGGGACACCGAGGGGGTCTTCGCCGATCTGGCCACTGGGATGGGCTCCCACGGGGTTGAAGTACCGAAGGCTGGCGATCCGCCAGCCTCCATTGCTGCTCAGCGCTTCCAGCATCTGTTCAACAGCCCGTTTGGTTTGGGCGTAGGGGTGGATGGGATCGGTGAGGTTGTCTTCTCGTAACGGGAATGTGTTCGGAGCGCCATAGACCGTGGCGGTGCTGCTGAAGACGAGCGTGCGGCAGCCATGCCGTTGCATCACTTCGGCGAGCACCCGGCTGCCGTTCACATTCACATCCCAGTAGAGGAGTGGATTGGCAACCGATTCCCCCACCGCTTTGAGGCCGGCGAAGTGGATCACCCCATCCAGTTCACCGCAGGATCGGAAGGTCTGATCGAGCAGGACGGCATCCCGTACATCCCCGTCCACGACCTGGATCGTGTTCCGCTGGGCGAGCGATTGGACCCGTTGTAAGGCCAGCGGGCTGCTGTTGCTGAAGTTGTCAACAACCACCAGCTCATGGCCCTGGGCAAGCAACACCAGGCAGGTGTGACTGCCAATGAATCCGGCACCACCGGTGATCAAGAGGCGACAGGTCATGGTCCTCGGTCTCCGGTCCATGAACGATTCTGGAGCAGGCGTTGTGATCCCAGGTCAGGCCAGGAAATTGCACCTAGTGTTCGATCGTTGACGGACCTGCAGTGGAGAGTGGATCAGCACTGGCTGAGCTGAAACGGCTGATCGGATCTGATGGTCGTGCCCTTCTGAATCGCTACAACCTGCTCCGGCCCCTGGTCGAGCAGATGGTGACGACTGAGTCGATTGCCAGTACGCACGTCAGTGATGAGGAACTCGATCAGGCGAAGCTCGGACTGCTTGAACGTCGTGGTTATGAAGCGCTTGAGCAATGGCCAGAGCTCCTCACCGAACTGGGACGGCCAGAAGCGATGGTTTTGGACCAGCTGAAGCGGGGCATTCAGCAGCGATCCACGGCCCGTGAGCAATTTTCAGCCAAAGCCGAAGCGCGCTTCCTCGAGCGCAAGAACGAACTCGATCAGGTGGTGTACAGCCTGCTTCGGCTGGAAAACCGTTTTCTCGCCCGGGAGCTCTACCTGCAGATTGAATCCGGCGAGTCCAACTTCGCTGACCTGGCGAAACGCTATGCCGAAGGCCCGGAACGGAACACCAACGGCATCGTCGGGCCGGTGCCGTTGACCCAGGCCCACCCGGTGCTTGTTGAGAAGCTGCGGGTGTCCCAGCCAGGAGTGCTGCTGGAGCCATTCCGGATCTCCGACTGGTGGTTGGTGGTCCGTTTGGAGCGCTACTCCCCTGCCACCTTCACCGATGAGGTCTCCGACCGAATGTGCAAGGAGATGTTCGACGAGTGGATCGCCGAGCAGACAGCCACTAATTTGAGCCGGCTCAACGGCAACGTCGACGCCAAAGCTTCCCGATGACCATGTCTCCGACGTTTCCTCTCCTCAAGCATCCCGCCTTCCGAGAGCTCAGTGAATCCGGGGCTGGTCGCCTCGAAAAGGGCACCCGGGTGCTGCGCTTCGAATTGGGCCAGCAGCTCTCCGAGCCGGATGACATCCCGGCGCGGGTTTTGATCCTTCTCCAGGGACAGGCGCGGCTGGTGGGACGCCACAACGGACGCCTCACCACGGTCGGCAAGTTCGGCCCCGGCAGTGTGATCGGAGCCGCAAGCCTGATGGTCGGCAAGGCCTGCGAGAACGTTGTGGCGTCCCAGGAGGTTGTGGCCTGCGCCATTACCGATGAGCTCTGGACCGATCTCTACGCCTCGGAACCATCCTTTGCCGCTTGGTGTGATCTTCAGCTCTGGCCGCAGGAGCTCCTGCAGCTTCTTGAAGTGCTGGCAGCTCAATCGCCAACGGCTGAAGACACAGCGCTTGAGCTGCTTGAGGCGGCGCTGAAGGAGGCCGAACGCTGCAGTGCAGATGAGGAGTCGGTTCAGAGCGCTCTCAACGATGGTCAGTCGATCTACGTGTCCTCGAGCTGGGGGACGTGCAGCGTCGGGCAGCCGGTTCTCTCGTTGTCGGATGTGGATCAGAGTCAGCCGTTCAGGCCTCGGCTGGTTGCCCTCCCTCCGCAGATCCAGCAGCGGCTTGAGGCTTCTCCGTCAGACGATGCAGCCGGTGCGGATGGAGAGGACGGTTCGGAACCGGTCAGCGGCGAGCTGATTCCCTTTGAAGCTTCGGAGGATGGCGAAACACTTCCACCGGTCAGTCGCTACAGCCCTGAGCGCAATGTCGTTGACAGTCTCCGTTTGATTCGTGGGGATGGGCCCCTGCCGGAAACGCTGGCCTGCTTCCAAATGCTGGCTCAGCTGATGAAGCTGCCCTTCCGGCGGGATTCGATTGAGAAGGTTCTGCAGGACAACTTGCGTCGGGGGCTGACCCCAAATCTTCAGCTCTGCGGTCAGTTGGCAGCGAGTCTGGGCTTGCACGTGATGGCGGCAAGGGTGCCATCAGAAGCAGGGACTCGCCTGCAGGTGCCCTCGATGGTGCCTTGGAAAAACGGCTTTGCCCTTGTGGTGGCCAGTCACGAGAAGGGTCTGACCCTCGCTTCGCCGAAGCACGGCATGGTCACCCTCGATCCATCCGAGCTGGAGGACAACTTCCCGGAAGGCATCGAGCTCCTGCTGATGGAGCGCTCCAATGCCACACCCGATCAGAAATTCGGCCCTGGCTGGTTCTGGCCGGCCTTGAAGCGGTATCGGGGTGTGCTCATCCAGGTGCTCGCCGCCAGCTTCGTGGTGCAGCTCTTCACCCTGGCCAACCCGTTGCTGATTCAGGTGATCATCGACAAGGTGATCAGCCAGCGCAGCCTCGACACCCTTCAAGTGCTGGGAATCGCGTTGGTTGTGGTGACGATTCTTGAGGGTGTTCTGGGCAGCCTCAAGACCTTCCTCTTCGCTGAAACCACCAACCGCATCGATCAGCGGCTGGGTGCCGAGGTGATCGATCACCTCCTGCGATTGCCGCTTGGTTACTTCGACAAACGCCCGGTCGGCGAACTCGGAACCCGGGTCGCGGAACTTGAGAAGATCCGAAATTTCCTGACCGGTCAGGCCCTCACCACGATTCTTGATGCGGCTTTCTCGCTGATTTACATCGCCGTGATGGTGGTTTACAGCTGGCTGCTGACTCTGATCGCCCTGTCGGTCCTGCCGATTCAAGTTGGCTTGACGCTTTTGGGCGCCCCCCTGTTCCGCCGCCAGTTCCGCGCGGCAGCAGAGGAGAACGCCAAAACCCAGAGCAACCTGGT
>CAZJLQ010000212.1:0-3488 GCA_964546675.1 uncultured Synechococcus sp. | reverse complement strand
AAAAAGGTGATATCCCCTCAAAACAAACGCTGAAGCGTTCAGATGGACGGAACGCGTGATCGGGATGCAATTTTCGCTCAAAGAGAGCAGGGGCAACTCGGCCCGACACCGCAAAACCAACCGGAATTTATTCAAGATGCAGCACGGTTGCCGGCGGACAATCCCTCAACAAAGAAGACAGATCACCCAAAGCGATTCAATCCATGAGTCGAGCCGTCGAACAGGCTGCGACCGTTTCATATCGGTCGTCAACGATCGTCCCGATTCAATCCCCGTGAGCACCGCAGCACAACACTCCAGCAATCGAATTGCCTGAGCCTTGTTTTATCCTTAGATCACAGCTTCTGTTAAACGACTGCCCACCAAAACGCATCAATCCAGGCTCGGACTGTATTCCGTTGTGGAAACCTTTCATTCTTTGCAAGGTGAAGGCCACCACACCGGCCGAAGTGCGTTCTTCATCCGGCTCGCCGGCTGTGATGTCGGTTGTCCATGGTGCGACACAAAACACTCCTGGCCGCAGAGCGTTCACCCAGAACGACGGGCTGAGCAATTGGCGCTGGACGCAACCAAAGCTGCGCGGGATGGAGCCTGCTTCACCGTGATCACAGGTGGCGAGCCGCTCCAGCACAACCTCGACACGCTCACCCACGCCCTGTCCGATGCCGACCTCCCGACGCATCTTGAAACCAGCGGTGTGGGCTCGATGAGTGGAGATTTCGAGTGGATCACACTCTCACCCAAAGCCCACAATCCACCTCAAACCAACATTCTGCAGCGATGCGATGAACTCAAGGTTGTTGTACACAATCCCTCAGACCTGAGCTTCGCGGAAACTATGGCAGCTCACACCCAGGAGAGAACAATTCTGCTGCTGCAACCAGGATGGGGGAGTGAACAGGGAATGCGGCTGGCCATTGATTACGTGCAGCAGCATCAGAATTGGCGCTTGAGCCTTCAGACACACAAATGGCTTGAGATCCGCTGAAACGCAAGGATCATCACTAACTCGCATCAGGCCTTCAAGACGCTGCAATCGATAACCTCCAGCCTCGTTTCAATCAAGACAATCCATAACGAGCAGACAACGTCCAAGCCGCTCGCTGTTTGCCATCAACCCATTCGAATAATTTGAAGTCAAGTAGCGCGAATCACAACTTTGACCTCCCCCAACGCTTCCGTCGCCCTGATCGGGACCGGCCTGCTCGGCGAAGCCATCGGTCTGCGCCTGCTTCAGCAAGGCATCAGGCTTCATGTCTGGAACCGCACGCCATCACGTTGTCGATCCCTACTGGATGCCGGCGCGCACCACATTGAGCATCTTTCATCTGTCCCGCAGACCAGCGACGTCATCATCACCGTTCTGCGGGATGGACCCACAACCGCCCGCAGCATCGCTGCACTGGGGGACTTGGCCAACCATTGCCTGATCCCCATGGGCACCATGGGGATCGTTGAAATTCGCCAACTCGCCGAACAAACCAAGCAGCAGGGGGGACAACTGCTGGAATCGCCCGTTCTGGGGAGCAGACCGCAGGCACTCGCGGGAACGTTGCTGCTGATGGCGGGGGGAGATCCCAGTCTTTTCGAGCGGCATCAACCACTGTTGCGCCATCTGTCCGAACGACCTCAATTGGTGGGGCCTGTCGGCAGTGGCGCCGCCTGCAAACTTGGCTTGAACCAGTTGATTGCAAGCCTGACCCATGCCTTTTCCCTGTCGCTGCGGCTGATCCAGCAAGCGGATGTTCCCGTTGAAACCTTCATGGACATCCTGCGCCCCTCTGCCCTTTATGCCCCGACCTTCGACAAAAAGCTGGAACGCATGCTCGACGGCCACTACAACAACCCGAATTTCAGCACCGCCCTCCTACGCAAAGACCTGCTTCTGTTCCTCGAGGAAGCCACAGCAGCAGAACTGAACCCAGAGGGCCTGTCGGGCCTGGCCAATCTGCTCGGCAAAGCAGAAGGTTCAGCACTGGACGGACTGGACTATTGCGCCCTGCATGAACTCACGGGTTCAGACAGCTCTCACTGAACACCCATCCCAACTCCATCAACCAAGCCGCAAAACGGAAAACACTGAAGCAGTGCTGTTCCGTGTGCAGTGGCATTACATCATCACGATCTGCTGGACCCAGCACTGCATGCCCATACACATTCCCAGATCGATGCTGATAACCGCATTCAGTACTACATCCACGATTCCAAATCATCACTAACCCTTGGAGGGCATCAAACATCAACGCTGGAGCATCATCCAGAAAGCGAACAATTCATCAATAACACCCTTCAACAACTGGATTCCCTAATTGAACTGGATCTGATCAGAACGGCAAATCCAGCAACAGCCGAAATTCGTATTTACTCAGTTCTCAACCACAGCGGATGGGGGCAAAACACGGTTGGCCAAGTCATCCCTGATGACAGGGGTTGGTCAACTCTATGGAAAAACACAAGCCCTTCAGAAAGCCTGAGTGATTTCGACGCCAACACCATCATTCATGAACTCGGGCATGCCTTTGGCCTCTCGCACCCTGGTGGGATCGGTGACGATCAGCAATGGACGACACAAGACACAGTGATGTCGTACAACGCAGGCCCAGAAGGATGGAATGACACATTCTCCACAAGTGATCAGCAGGCCCTGGTGCATCTCTGGGGACTGGAAAGCGATCCCGTGCATCACCATCAACACACCCACGCCCCGAACAAGGAAGAGGGACAAAACGCGCTGGGTCGGGTTGCCCCCGCACCCCCTGAGCCGGAACCATCGCCAGAAGACTCCGACCACTCCGACTGGACCGAAGGAGGTTTCTCACAACTCCTGCAAGGTGAGAGTCGCGCGAGCGAACATGTTGTCGGCACATCAGATAATGATGTCCTCGTCTTCGGAAAGGGCCGTGACCGCCTGCGAGGCGCATCAGGGTCTGATCTCTTCTTGATCCCCGACAGTCAACGTTTCACACACAGAACCGCTGACCAGATCATGGACTTCAATGGCGATGCAGGCGATGTGATTTCGCTGGTCACGCAAGTCCCCAGCAACCTGGAGACAGTGAACTTTGCTACGGCAGCATCCATACAGGACTTCAAAGCTTTAGAAGAAAACGAGACAACAGTGATTCACGATGCCATCACAAACCAACTTGTTCACGACATGAATGCAGCGTCTCCAGGTCTTGGCGACGGCGGAAGATTTGCAGAGCTAAAAGATATTTATTTAGAGAGCGTTGACTCAAAGAAACAGCTCAAAAAACTGAGCCAAACAGAAGCGAACATGATTTATTTTCAAGCCAAGGGGCAGCTTTTTTATGACGCCAACGGCAGCGAGCCAGGGCTTGGTGGCGATGGCGGCCTCATCGCCAAGCTCAGAGGCCAACCGGATCTGGACACCAGCCATTTGCGGCTTTGGGGAGACGTGGCGGGCTGAAGGGCACATGGAACCCGACAGAACATCTAGCCACCACCCATGAAATGAAGCATGGCTT
>CAZJLQ010000211.1:0-3501 GCA_964546675.1 uncultured Synechococcus sp. | reverse complement strand
TCGTGACAAGCAATTTGCAAACCATGAGCTTGTTCAGTCCCATCGTTCTGCCCCAATCAACTCGAGCCCTGGTCCTGATCGGTGGGGGCATCTGATTCGAGGGCCTTCTCCACCCGCTGCACCGCTTCGGGAACGGTCTGCAGCGCGGATGGCAAGCGCCAGATGGCACCGCCCAGAACACCGCTCAGATCAGCCAGGGCCGCCAGCAACGGGTCCGGTGTTCGTGCGTTGGCGGCATCAGCCACATGGGCGGCGAACCAGGGATTCCAACCCGCCAGCGTGACCACACTGCGATAGGCCGCGGGCCATGGGTTGTTAGGCAGCAGCGCCTGCAAGGCCGCAAACTGCTCAGCGGCCTGCGTAGGTCGATTGGCCAGGACCGCCAGAAGAGCCAAGCTCCAGCGGGCCCCTGCATCTTCAGGATTCACCCGAAGCCGCTGCTCTGCCTGCGCCTGAACAGCGGCGCGGTAGCTGAAATGGCCGTCAAGCATGTGCTCCCGACCCACTGCGGCGAACACCGGATCGAGTCCGGCAGGCCCCGCAGCGAGCCCTGCCGCAAGGGACGGGAATGCTGCGGCGAAGTCATCGCCAGCCGGCGGATCGGCCCGCCTCCAGAGGGAGTAACTGCCGCCTTGCGGTCGCGGAAAACGCCCCACCGCTGTGAACACCCCGCTGCGGCGCACGGCGCGATCCAGTCGACGGGCGGCCTTGCGCACCGACCCCTGATCGCCTTCCGCCAGCACCACCCACTCCGCCCGCTGCAGCACGGGCTCCCGGTCGCTGCGACGCCCACCAAGTTGGCGGCCCACCAGCTGGCCGCCGTTGCGTCTGCCGTAAAAGCTCACGTTGTGCTGGTTGAGATCGGGGGTACTGGGCACAACGATCAAGGTGCGGGGCCGTTGATCCGGATCACCGCCCCCCGCTGCCTGCACCAGATCGTCCAGCGGCCCATGGGGACGATCAGCAAGCCGCGCCCGCTGCAATCCCAGTCCCGCCGGCAAGCAGGCCAGCCATCCGGCGAGAAGGGCGAGGGGCGCCAAATATCGCTGCCGATCGCGCAAGATCACGCCCCACTGCCACCAGCCCCGCGCCAGCAGAAGCACCAGCATCGGCAACAGAGGGGTGATGTAGCGATCGCTTTTGTTGGGGCTGAGGTTGGTGAGCAACCAGGCCAGCAACAGGTTCACCAGCAACCAGCTCCAGCTCCAGCTGTGCGTTGAAGCTTGCTGCAAACGGCCTCGCCGCCACAGGAGCATCAGCAGACCAGCCACGCCCACAGTCAGCAGCACTCCCCCGAGCTGCTCCGGCAAAAGGCGGGGATACCAAAGCCAGCTTTCGAGACTCAACAGCGATGGATCCCCTTCCTTGGCAGCGGACTCGAACACAGCGCGATTGGTGCCACCGATTGTGGTGATCCAGTTGTGGCGCAGCCAGGGACCGACCAACGCCACGCTGAGCAGCGGCAGAAGTGCGGCCTGGCGCCACCAACGACCACGTCGCCGCCAGGCGATTCCGGCCGTCCACAATCCCGCAGGCAGCAGCACCAGCAGGGCACTTTGCTTGACCAGCAATGCCGCCAGAGCCGCCAGGGTTGCAGCCCAGGCCTGAGCCCAGCCGCCACCATCCTCTGGATCACACCAACAACCGAGCCGCCACAGCGCCAGGGTGCAAACCGCTGTCAGCGGCATCTCGAGCACGTAGTCGCTGCGCAGTTCCAGCAATGCCGGCGTGATCGCAGTGAAGAGGCAGGCCAATAGGGCAAAGCCAGGACCCACCAGATGCCGTCCCCAGCCGGCCACTGACACAAGCAGCAGGCCATGCCAAAGGCTCAGGCTCCAGGCCGCTTCAGCTGGAGCATCCCCTGCCAAAGCCATCACCGTGCCGTTCACCAACGACGCCAGCGGTGGGATCTTCGGGGAAAGGTCCAGCACCGCCTGCCAGCCTTGCCAACGGCCACCAGGCAGGAGGCCGAGGGCACGGCCATGGTCGAGGGCACTGTTCAGGTAATCCGCTTGATCCCAAGCCGGCACACCGCTCTGCAGAGACCACCACAGACGATCGCAGGCTGTGGCCAGCAACCAGATCACCGCCACGCCAAGCCAGAACCACCAGGAGCGCTTCACCCGATCTCGAGCCGCCGCCGCTCATCCTGAAGCCGCTTCCGCCTCTGTTTCGCTTCCCGAAGCATCTCGCGACCGTCGTGCAGATAGCTGTCCACGTAGCCCATGGTGTAACGCTCCAGCTCCCTGATTCCGTCTTCCAACTCCGAGAAACAGTGATAAACGCTCAACCCGAAGCCGCGGGCGGAGTCGGGTGTGGGCAGAGACTGGAACAGCTGCTTGGCCCGGTCCAGCTTCTTCATGCTGGCTTCGATGTAAGTGCAGAAGCTGTCCATCAGCACGTCGTCGTAGGGGTCCCCCGACAACGCCTTCAGCTGGGCTGGGAAGGGATTGATCACCTCCCCCAGCAGTCGATCGATCGGGGCGTAAACCTGGCGCAGCCAGATCGCCAGGGCATCGTCGGCTGCCGCCCCCTGCCCGCCCGAGCCTCGGGCCCGGCGGAACTCCTGCGCCGAACCTCGTCCAGACGGCACCGTCGGCGTTCGGTTGCGGTCGAAGGCCTGCCGCCGCTCGGGGTCGCCGAGAACCTCCCAGGCCGCATTCAAGGCCAGCATCCGCTGATCATCTCCGCCGGCGTCGGGATGGTGCTGCTTGACCAGCTGCCGGTAAGCAGCCTTGATCTCAGCAGCGCTGGCGCTGCTGTTCACCCCCAGAACCGCATAGGGATCGGTCATCAGCTGCATTGATTGCTTCCATCGTCACAGCTGTCCGTCCCGTCGTGCGGGAAGTGTTGATCCTGAACTGAACATCGGCGTGGAGAGGTAGCGCTCCCCATAACTGGCCAGCATCACCACCAACCGGCGCCCCTCCATCTCAGGACGCCGCCCGAGCTCCAGTGCCGCAGCCACTGCGGCGCCACTGCTGATCCCGCAGAGCAACCCCTCCTCTCTGGCCAGGCGTCGACCCGTTTCCATCGCCTGCTCATCCGCAATGGCGATGACCTCATCAAGGATGGTTTGGTCCAACACCGCCGGAATAAAGCCAGCGCCGATGCCCTGAATGCGATGACACCCGGCGGCACCACCTGAGAGAACCGCACTGGCTGCTGGCTCGACAGCCACCAATCGAAGCCCAGGCAAGCGCTGCTTGAGCACCCGGCCGCAGCCACTGATCGTGCCGCCGGTGCCAACTCCAGCGACGAAGGCATCGAGATGGCCATCGCAATCGGCCCAGATCTCCTCGGCTGTGGTGCATTCATGCACCGCGGGATTGGCCGGATTGTCGAACTGCTGCAACAGATAGGCCTCGGGAATCTCCTGCACCAGCTCGCGGGCCAGGGCAATCGCCCCCGCCATCCCTTCAGCGCCATCGGTGAGCTGCAGCTCGGCGCCGTAGGCCCGCAGCATGGCTCGCCGTTCGGTGCTCATCGAATCCGGCATGG
>CAZJLQ010000210.1:0-3516 GCA_964546675.1 uncultured Synechococcus sp. | reverse complement strand
TTCTTCCCAGTGGGGCTGATCCAAGCGCCGGCTGCTCCGCCAGCGCCTTTGCCAGGGCTTCCGCCAAGCCTGGCCCCCGCCGTAACAAGGCGCCCACCATGTAGCCAGAAGCTGGATGAACCATGCTCGCCGCTCCGCCGAAAGCCAGCACAGGCTGATCCCGATCCGGCAAGGGCAGGTTCATTGGAAAGAGGCAAAACTCTTCGTGGATCACCTCAGTGACGCGCACCTCCCGGTGTTTCAGGCGTTGGTCGAGCCGTTGCTTCAAGACGTCGTAGGACACCCCAGGGGCATGCGCGAGCGAGGTTTCCTCCAAGAAGAAGAGTCCTCCGCCAAGGTCCATGGCGTAGAGAAACGTGGGTGGCTCGTTGCGCTGGGAGGCTGTGAGGTGATCGCAGCGATAATCCATCAAAACGAAACGCCCCGCTTCAATCGGGTTTCCTGAGAAACGACCAACCACCCCGTAAGCAGCCTGTCCGGCCACCGGACCGTGATCCGGTCGACGGATGTATGGGGAGCCAGACCCGGAAGCATCCAGAACCAAACGCGCCTGAAGGGTTGTTCCCGATCCGCAGAACACTGTGGTGATATCGGATCCGGATTCCACGCGCTCTGCCTTGCCCTCGAGCCAAGTCACCCCTTCAGCCCGCTTCAGGCAGTGTTCCTGAAAGGCAGCTCGATCAAACAGGCCGTAATCGATGCCATGCGATGTGAGCTGATCCTGCTCGGATGATCCACCGGCTCCGAAATAGCTCACGGTGTCACTCCAGCGATGCTCAAGCAGATGGTCCAACTGCAGAGACTTCAGCTCCTCAGCCCAGATGCCGTACGTGTTCGGCCAGGGGGAATCAACCGGCTTCGGGGCAAGGCCTTGAACCGCAACCCCTCTCTGCTTGAGCTCAGATGCCATGCACAAAGCCGCAGGGCCACCCCCAAGCACCAGCACGTCATGGATTGGGTTCAACGGTCCTGTTCGGATGGAACCTCCTCATCTGGGGAGTTCGAAGCGTCATCGTCTCCTGCAGCCGCAGGCTCTTCTTCGTCGGATTCCGCTTCGGGAGGAACGAGAACGACCTCTGAAAGAAGGTCACCTTTGTCCAACCGTTGCAAGCGAACTCCAGTGGCAGCGCGCGACTGCTGAGGAATCGCATCAGCACCGGTACGAACGATCACACCTTTTTCACTGACTAGGAGGAGCTCCTCTCCGCTGCCAAGCACTCGCAGCCCCACTAGAGCATCACCATCCCGTCGGAACTTGATCGCCCGCAAACCCATTCCTGCCCGTTTCTGGAGGCGGAACTGCCTGACAGGCACACGCTTGCCCAAACCGCTTGCAGAGGCGACAAGCACCCAAGGTCCTTCCTCTGCCGCACCATCGGTTTCTTCGTCCAGATCCGAACTCGCTGCCACCTGATCAGCCAGTTCGGCTGGGAGCACATCCATGCTCACCAAGCTGTCTCCATCACGGAGGTTCATCGCACGCACTCCCCTTGCCGTCCGTCCCAGGGGCCTGAGCTCATCGTCGCTGAGACGGAAGTGAATGGTCATTCCGGCCTTGGAGCCGATCAGGACGCTGTCGCCAGCGACAGAAAGACGAACCCAGTTCAGAGCATCACCATCTTCCAGGCCGATGGCAATCAGGCCATTGGAGCGGATATTGGAGAAGGCGGACAAACGCGTGCGCTTGATGAACCCACCTTGAGTGAGCATCAGCAGGTCGGTGTCGTCATCGAAGGAGCTGACGGCAACAAAGGAGGTAATTGCCTCCTCTCGGGGAATGGGAAGGAGCTGCACCACCGGGGTTCCTTTCGCCGTTCGACTGCACTGCGGCACCCGGTAGGCGGGCAGCGCATAAGACACGCCTCGATCACTGAAAAGAATCAGAGTGTCGTGGTCGTTGCAGCTAATGAACAGCTTGACGGCCTCTTCTCCCTGACTGCGCGTCCCGGCCTTGCCTCGCGTCCCCCGGCTGGTGGCCTCGAACTCGCTGACCGGCATCCGCTTCAGATATCCGGTTTCGGTGAGCAAAACCACCGAGCGTTCATTCGCAATGAGATCGATATCTTCGAGGCCTCCTCCAAGATCGAGGATCTCGGTGCGCCGTTCCATGGGATGCCTGTCCCTGAGCTGCGCCAGCTCGTCCTGAATCAGGCCAAATACACGCTCCCGGCGGCCGAGAATGTCTTTGTAATCGGCAATCTTGGTGACCAGGTCCTCATGCTCAAGCCGGATCTTGTCAGCTTCTAGAGCGGTCAGACGCCGCAGCTGCATTTGAAGGATGGCGTCGGATTGAATCTCGGTGAGACCGTGACGCTCCTGAAGCTGTTGTCGGGCTGTCGCGGTGTCTGACGCGGCACGGATCAGAGCAATGATCGGATCAAGCTGATCGAGAGCGAGAAGAAGCCCGAGAAGAATGTGATCACGTTCCTCCGCCTTGCGCAGGAGGTAGCGGGTTCGACGTTCGATCGTCTCAACCCGGAACTCAAGGAAAACCTCAAGCATCTTGCGGAGGGTGAGCAGAATCGGCTCACCATTCACAAGTGCAAGCATGTGAGCGCTGAAATTGCTTTGCAGCGGCGTGAGTTTGAACAAATTGTTCAGAACCACTTGCGGGTAGGCGTCCCGCCGAAGCTCAACAACAATGCGCATCCCATCGCGATCACTTTCGTCGCGAATGTCTGAAATCCCCTCAAGCTTTTTATCGTTAACCAGTTCTGCAATTCGTTCAATCAGTGCCGCTTTGTTGGTTTGATAGGGAAGCTCTGTGATGATCACTGCATCACGGTCGGGACGACCGGCCGACTCGATCGTTTCGATCCCGGCAACACCCCTCATCGTGACCGATCCACGCCCCGTGAGGTACGTCTCTCTAATGCCATCGCGCCCAAGGATTTGACCTCCTGTGGGGAAGTCGGGGCCAGGAATCAAACGCATCAGATCCTGATCACTAAGTTCAGGATTTTCGATAAGGGCCAGAAGGCCTCGAATCAACTCGCCGAGGTTGTGAGGAGGGATGTTGGTCGCCATCCCCACAGCGATGCCTGCAGAGCCGTTGAGAAGGAGCTGGGGGATTCGAGCAGGGAGAACGGTTGGCTCCTGCTGAGAGCCATCGAAATTGTCTGCAAAGTCAACAGTTTCTGCCTCGATGTCTTCGAGAAGGCTGTCTGTCGTCAGTGACTGGAGCCTGGATTCCGTGTATCGCATTGCTGCAGGCGGATCGTTATCCACCGAGCCGAAATTGCCGTGCCCATCGATGAGGGGCATCGACATCGAAAAGTCCTGGGCCATCCGCACCAGGGCGTCATAAACAGCCGTATCGCCGTGAGGGTGGTATTTACCGAGAACCTCTCCCACCACACGGGCACATTTCCTGTACGGGCGGTCGCTGGTGAGACCCAGTTCGTACATCGCGTACAAAATCCGGCGATGCACGGGCTTGAGGCCATCGCGGGCATCGGGCAAAGCCCGGCCCACGATCACGCTCATCGCGTACTCGAGGTAGGAGCGCTGCATCTC
>CAZJLQ010000209.1:0-3524 GCA_964546675.1 uncultured Synechococcus sp. | reverse complement strand
GACCTGGCGGAGCAGCTTGGCGCGCAGGTAGTCCTCGATCTGCCGCTCCATGAACGGCGGCAGCTGCCGGATCATGTCTTTGAAATGGTGCTCGGACGTCGCCGCGACCCTCAGGGCTCCTCGATCGCGCACATTATGCAAATAACTATTCTTTAATGCCAATCCAGGGCCTGCAGCACGCAGAAAACCACTAATGCCATTGGCAAATTCAGAGTTACTAAAACTGATATTGGAATCGGGAACTTGCTCTAATTCCGGCCGGCCCTTCAAGCTAACTGGTTGAATACGATTATCATAAAGAGGTCGCTGACCATCCTTTAACATCCGACCATCATAGGTTGGATACAGGAAACGCATCTGATCAAAATTTAAATTCGTCGCTTGATTAAGTTCAAAGATTCCAGTATGTAAGGTAATCCCTTTAAAGTCTAGGAATGATGAATCCTTGATCTCCAGCAACAAGTGATAATCAGCGTCTGGGCTTTGATCGGGATCAGCGATATAGGAGGTTGAACGATCCCAAGAACGTGCCTGTAAGTCACTGAGATTGGGATCCTGTTCATCAGGCAACCAGACAAAAAGGTCTCCGGATTCCTTGTCGTAATGCCATTCCTGAGGGCGATCCAGAAATCCCAGGTGACCCTCGAGATGATAATGAAATTGTTTGGTTCCCTGAACAGGTCCGTTTTTGGGAGGCCAGAGATCCCCAGTTTCAACGGAACCGTTGTTGCCACTGGTCCAGTTGAAATTCTTCAGGGCCTTCTGTCCGGGGCTGCGGAGCCACAATTCGAAATTTGGATCAATATCAAATGATGATTCACCTGCTTTATGATTAATAATCTCACCAGAATGAGTCAGCCCAAAACTCTTGTGGGGCACCAACATGGCGCCATCGACACTGAAACCAAGATCAGACAAACGTTGTTGACTTTCATGGTTGGTATACACATTTGGCACCTCAGAATCAACGAGGGCAAGAGCTCGCGTTCCATCAATATCCCAGTAACTATCTGGTGTAGCGTTTCGGCGATCAGAATCATCAAGCCGATCCCATTCCTTCGTAATATTCGGCCAACGAGCCGCTGTTAACATCTGGCCATCCAGATAGAGCTGAGAAACATCAAATTTTAGATTCGTCTTCCAGATGTTGCCGTCATGCTTGATCCAAGGCGTGTTGATCGCCTCAGCACCAGTAATCACAACATCTTCATCGTCAAAGCTTTTAAATGTGATCGGAGCATCTATCGCACCATGGACATCTTGAAAACGAAGACGCTCTCGATAAGTACCACCGCGAATCGCAACAACGTCACCCGGCCGAACCACATCAATCGCCTTTTGAATCGTTTTAAACGGCTGAGCCTCTGTTCCCGGAGCCGCATCATCACCACTGTTGGAAACAACATAAGTTCGAGATGTTTCCACCAGGGATTCAGCTGTAAGGCTGAGCGCAGCTGTTGCTGTCGAAGCAGATGTGAACTGCGGCGCGCTGCCATCTACGACAAGGGACAACTCCTCTGAAATCGACAACACCGAACCATCCGCATCCAGCTCGCGTACAGAAATGCGATAGGCGCCATCGGTGAAAGCCGACGCCTCAGGCACACTGAAGCTCCAAATCCCATCACCATCGGTTTGGGTCTCGGCCAACACCGCACCATCAACCAACAGCTCCAGCCGTGCATCAGCACCCGCTTCACCGCTGAGTTGCGGCGTTCTGGTGTTGATCAAACCCTCGCTATCGGAGAGTCCGTTCTCTCCCTCGCCGATGAGGAACGGTGCACTCAGACGCTCAACCGTTGCAGGCTCAGCAGAACCCTGAGGTTCAGAACCATCTGGGAAAGAATCACCTGAACCAGGGTCGCCCGAATCTGGAGCATCTGGATCCGGAACAACTAAATCCGTAGGGTCTGAATCTGGAAGTTCTGAACTTGGAAGTTCTGAATCTGCGGCATCTGCATCAGGACCATCTGACTCCAACGGTGCCGTAGACGACTCACCTTGTTCATCGACAGGTGCATCCGTTCCCATGACAGATTCATCCTCAGCCACCAATGGGTTGTCTGTGATGGAGTCCTGCTCCTCCAAGACGGAGCCCAGTCCAATGACATCGCCCGCAGGATCAGCTTCACCGGTGGGAGCGTCGTCAGAGGAAAAACTCTCCTCGACACTTAACGCACTGATTCCAGCTTCACCATTGGGATCAGGGTCCGGATCGCTGATCACATCCCATGTCAGGGACACATCAACGGGCAATTCACTGCGATTGCCCGCTGCATCCGTAGCCGTCACCAGAAATGACACAGACTGCGGCAATTGCCTGGCCATCTCTGCACTCAGACGCACCTCTCCGGTGCTCGCGTCAATCGTTAAACCAGTCAGTGGTGCATCTCCTGACGCCTCAAGCCCATAGGTCAACGCAGACGCATCGGTGGCAACGGCCGAATAAATCAACTGGCTGGCTGCGGCGTCGCGCTCTTCAACCGATGCCGCCTCAAGCGCACCCGAACCACTGGAATCTGCAAGCAACAGCCCACGAAAACGGGCATCCCAGCCTGCGAACAAGGCCTTCGACCCCTTCATCCATTTGGAACGCCGTGTGATCGATCCATCGAGATTCACATCCAGCTGACGAAACCGCTCTCCTTTTTTTCGCTGCCCTTGCAACAACACCTGAAAGCCGTCCTTGACCCCAATCGCCTTGATCGCGTCCCAACGTTTCGAGCTGACGCTGGACAGGAACTTTCCGGATCTTGAACGCAATGGCACCACCGCGTCATCCGCTGTAATCAGGTAATCCTTGCGATCATCGACAAATCCATTCCCATCAAGATCAACGATGGGGCCTTGGACCCCATCCACACGGATCACATCACCAAAAATGTCCTCCCAGCCTGATGCCAAGGCATCGTCAAGGGATGTCCAGGCAGACTTGGAGTTAATGCGACCGGCGGAGTTAGCAGCCAGCATCCGAAATTGCCCCTGCTTGGACCCTTCACCCTGCAGGAGAACGTCGAAACCTCGACGATTTGGCACAGCCTGGACAGCATTCCATCGAGGCGAGGAACGATCGGAGTAACGACGCCCCCCCGATTCCTGAAGGAGCAAACCACCATCGTCGGTAGCGAGCGTATAAAACTTGGCTCCATCAACAAAGCCGTTACGATCCTGATCAGATCCTGGATTGTTCAACGACAAGTTGGATGACATAGAGCCCTCAAGCCATTATCGAATTCTGGCCCAATCGCAAGAAAGATGAAACAGCAGATTGAGCCCGTATGTACGCATTGAAATAAAGCACCAGAAACGATTGCAACCGAAAATAGTTGGGCACAAGTGAAACTCAGCAAAGCAAGCTTGCAAAAGAACGTCTACAATTAAAACTTCGAACTGCCAATAATTTCGACGTTTTGAACATCATTCTTGCTAAGAATAGAACGCATCTTTTCGTCGAATACAACTTGTTGAAAAAGTTGAGTCCAAAAGCTCGAAGCCAACCCAACTAAAACAAGGGCACGGAAAAC
>CAZJLQ010000208.1:0-3538 GCA_964546675.1 uncultured Synechococcus sp. | reverse complement strand
GTGGGACAGACGCCGATTGATTACGAGGAAATCAGACTTCAGGGTGGGGGTTATTACAAGGCGCCTGCTGGTGTTAAGGGTCATATCTTCACCAGAATGGGTGGCGCTTTCATCATCCAAGAGGGAGAGTTGTTCAAGCAGCAGCAATATGCCTGGGGGAATCAAGGGCCTGTGATGTCTGCTGTTAAGCAGGACGTGACGAATCAGATTGGGGCGATCGAAAATATGGCTAATGATGATCTCAACAATGATGGTTTCATTGGAGAGCCAGAAAAACTTGAAGAAGAAGCTGTTATTGAATCAGTTGTCTACGACAACTTAGAGGGAGAGATGGATCGGTCAATTTATAAAATGAAAGGCGGTGAGGTTTGGCTTGCTGAACAGGGTCTTGATGTCACCGATGTGCCGATGGAGGGTGATGTTCTTAGTGACAAGGATGGCAACCCTATCAAAACCGCTAATCTTGCAGGCTTGTATGGAATTCGTGATGGGTTTGCCATTGTTTATGCTAACAACGGCATTTTGGAGCAACAATCCTTCTCTTGGGGTAACCGTGGGCCAAGGCCCAAAGGTTCACTTAGGAATGTCACCAAACAAAAGTATAAAATTGAAGACCGTTTGAGCAAAGATGTAGACGGCGACGGGAAGATTGGTGAGGATGGCTTTGAAGATCTTGAGGTGTCTCAAGTTCTCGTGAAAGGGTCGAGAGATGGTTTTGATCGCTCTCTTTGCAGGTTGGCCGACGAAGTTTTTGTTCTTTGCGAACGAAAGGCTGAGGTTGGGCTGCCTGCCATGGATGTAGACCCATTGAAAGCCTCTGACGGCAAGCCCTTTAACGCGTCAGATGTTGTTGGATTGATGGGAATGCGGCGTGGGTTTGCAGCAATCATGAAGCAGGGTGAATCATTCACCATGCAGAAATTCAAGTGGGGAAGCCGGAGTCCCAAGGCCTATGGCAAAACTTACGACATCACAAAAAAAATAGGTGATTATGAAATTGAAGCGGATCAAGATTTCAATGGCGATCAATTGATTGGTGACGTCGACACTGATGTGGATATCGAGGTTGGGAGAACGATCTTCCCTGGTAACGATGAATTTGATATTGGTTTGTATGAAATCAAAGAAAAGAAAAGCTTGATTATGGCGGAAATGGATCTTCGCCCTGGGGAAACTCCTTTCGAAGACGAAGCAATTCTTGATCGTTCAGGACAGCCCTACCCCGGAGGAAAGGCTGTTGGAATGTATCCCATCAAGAGGGGCTTTGCTTTGCTTGAACAGCAAGCAGACGGGCGGCTTACAAAACAGGGCTTCAGGGAAAAACGTGGAGTTTTAAGAGCGTTTGGTAAACCTCGCAGGGCAAAAAGACTCTGCTACTACGAAGAGAAAATCGATTTTGATTTCGATAACAATCAAAGAGTTGGTTGCTTTGATAACAATCGAGGGTCAAGCTCTCGAGCTGTTGGAAGAGAAGTGGAACCCATCGACATGGCCTCTCTGGCGGATCCTCTCTCATAACTAAAAACAAGTTGGCCCCAGGGAGAATTTGATGATTTTCCTTGGGGCTAAGAATCTTAATTTTATTCCAGAGAAGTGAAGCGTATTGACGCCCCTAACTTCATTAAGCCTGGTTCTGACGGGTTCTCCAAAGGTTCACCACACCGATCGAGATCAAGAGCAGACCGATGTTCATCGAGAGAGGTGGAAGGATCATCGAGGCCGCTAGGGAGTCCAGAGCCTAGGTGCTTTGACCCTGCAACGAGGAGCTCAAGCTGCCGGGCTTCTAAAATGGACTCTGTTCAATTCAGCGAAGGAAAAACACCCCATGATTGAAACCTCGGGAGTGATCGAGAAGGAACAGGGCAATGGGTTCTATCTGGTCACCCTCGAGCAGCCCGCTGGGCACCAGTGCCTGTGCAGGGCGGCCGGCAAGCTCACGAAGTTCCGGATCAAGTTGCTTGCTGGGGACAAGGTTCTTGTTGAAATCAGTCCTTACGACCTGACCCGTGGACGGATCACTTACAGGGAACGGAATGCCGGATCACCGGGTGGACGTCCAGGCGGCAACCGCCCCGGTGGACCGAGGCGTCGCTGAGACTGGCTGGTTCAGGCTGGCAATTTCAGCGCTTCGATCGCCTCTTTGAACTCGCTGCGTTGTTTCACGCCTCGCCACTGCTTCACCATGGCCTTGTTGTGAAACAGCTGAACAGTTGGCGTTCCATTCACTCCGGCCTGTTCGGCGATCTCCTGATCGGCCTCGATGTCAATCACCACGGCTTGCGCCTCTCCACCAAGCTCGTCAATGACTCGCCGCAATTGAGGTTTGAGCACATGGCACGGTCCGCAGCTCGGTGAGGTGTAGATCACCAAAAGCGGCCTGCGGCTGTCGTGATACAGGCGGCGTAGGGCGTAACTTCCCCGTTGCCAGAGTGCTTCAGGGTCGTAGGTTTCCTCGGTCGTTGTTTCGACGTTTGTTGGTACATCAGCGCTGTCGGGTTCGACGCTGGTGCGTTGGATCCGTTGCGCTAAATCTTTTTCAGTGAGCCACCGCTCGGCAGCCAGGGCTGCTTTACAACCGCTGCCGGCTGCTGTGATCCCCTGCCGCCATTCGGCGTCCGCCACATCTCCGGCTGCGAAAACACCTTCAAGACTGGTCTCCGGACGGCCGCTTTCGGTCAGAAGATATCCCTTTGCATCAAGATTGAGTTGTCCACGCAGGAGCTCGGTGTTGGGAGTGTGCCCAATTGCATAGAACAAGCCCTTCACGGCCAACCGGCTGGTCTCTCCCGAGCTCAGATCCTTGAGGGTTAAGCCTTCCAGCCACGCATTACCGTCGACATCCTCAACGGTGCTGCTCCAATGAACCGTGATCGATGGGTTGGCTTGAACGCGATCCGCCATCGCGGCACTGGCGCGCAGCTTGTCTGCCCGAACGATCAGGTGGACATGACTTCCATATTTGGTGAGATAAACCGCTTCTTCACAGGCGGAATCTCCACCCCCCACTACCGCCAGTTCCGCATTGCGGAATTGAGGCGTGGCGCCATCGCAGATGGCGCAGGCGCTGATCCCAAGACTCCAGAAGCGTTGTTCACTGGGAAGTCCCAGCCTGTTCGCACTGGCACCTGTGGCAATCACCACGGCATGGGTGTGGATGGTCTGACCATCGGCCTGAATTTTGAAAGGGGTCTGACTCAGGTCGATGGAGTCGGCATCGGCTTCCAGTAAGTGGGTGCCCCAGCGCACAGCCTGTGCCTTCATTAGATCCATCAGATCTGGCCCAAGCACGCCGTCGGGGAACCCGGGGAAATTCTCAACATGGGTTGTGGTCATCAGCTGGCCTCCAGGGATGCCGCCGCGCTGAAAACCTGTAATGAGCAGTGGTTGAAGGTTGGCGCGGGCTGCGTAGAGAGCTGCGGTGTATCCAGCAGGTCCAGAGCCAACGATTACAAGATTCTCAACAGGACTCTGCCCGTGCGATGCCGTCACACCATCTGACATGGGGCTTAATGCGGATTGAATATGAGTTAAATCTAAA
>CAZJLQ010000207.1:0-3540 GCA_964546675.1 uncultured Synechococcus sp. | reverse complement strand
TTGTTCACGAAAGAAGCCATCACCAAGCTCCAGCTCTGCCGCCCCTTCGCGATAGTGACGCTGTGTCCGGGTCAGAGCCGTGTCCGCTTCTGCAACCCAGACTGCCGATTGGGGTGAACACAGCCACTGGACATGGGAGGGATTCCGTTGCCACTGGCGGCTGCTGGGACCTCGCCACGGACCTGCCATCGTTCTTTTGCATGGTTTCGGCGCAAGCAGCGCACACTGGAGGCGTTTGGCGCCGTTGCTTGCGAGCAGGGGCTTTCAGGTTTTTGCGTTGGATCTGGTCGGCTTCGGCGACTCGGATCAACCACGCTGGAATCGGCGACGCCCTCTCGACAACCGCCTCTGGGGACGACAAACCGTGGCCTTTGTTCGCGAGGTGGTCGGTCGCCCCGCAGTGCTCGTGGGAAATTCCCTTGGTGGTCTCACCGCCCTAACTGCGGCTGTGCTGCGTCCTGAGCTCGTGCAGGCACTTGTTGCGGCTCCCTTGCCTGACCCTGCCTTACTGCGACCTCTCCCAAAGCGACGGCCACCCTTGCAACGCCGCCTTGAGCGTCGTCTGATTCCTTTGGTGATGCGGTTGCTGCCCCTTGAGCTCCTCATTCCCCTGATCATCCGCACACCCTTGCTTCGATCCGGCCTGCAAGGGGCTTACCGAAAACCAGTGCATAACGATCGCGAACTGCTGCAGCTCATCGCCAAACCAGCCAGGCGCCGCACGGCAGCACAAGCCCTCAGAGCCATGTGCATTGGCATGGCTCTGAGACCGAGAGGGGCCACGGCACCTGAGTTGCTCAACCGCCTTGCAGGGCGCCGATCGTTGCTGCTGCTTTGGGGTAGCGAGGACCGATTTGTGCCGGTGTCAATCGGGATTGATCTGGCGCGCCGCTACCCCTGGATCAACCTGAACGTGATCGATCAGAGCGGGCATTGCCCCCACGATGAGACAACGGAGACGTTTCTTTCTGGGATGCTGCTCTGGCTGGACCGTAATTTGGGTGAAAGCAGCCCAGCAGAGACAGGACAGCGGAGATGAAGCACACCCTCTCGGTGCTGGTCGAAGACGAATCCGGAGCCCTCAGCCGCATCGCCGGACTGTTTGCACGCCGTGGCTTCAACATCGACAGCCTGGCGGTCGGCCCCGCCGAAAGTGAAGGCCAGTCACGCCTCACGATGGTGGTTGAGGGGGATGATCAAACCCTGCAGCAAATGACCAAGCAGCTCGACAAGCTGGTCAATGTTCTGCAGGTGCTCGATCTGAGCCAGTTGCCTGCTGTTGAGCGGGAACTGATGTTGCTGAAGGTCTCAGCACCGGCAGAGACGCGAGGCGCCATTTTTGATCTGGTGCAGGTGTTTCGCGCCAAAGTTGTCGATGTCGCAGACGAGGCTCTGACCCTGGAAGTGGTGGGGGATCCGGGAAAACTTGTGGCCCTCGAACGCCTGCTGAAGCCCTACGGGATTCTTGAAATTGCGCGTACAGGCAAAGTCGCCCTCGAAAGGGCATCCGGTGTCAACACTGAGCTGCTTAAAGCATCAACAAGTGGAGGGCGTGTCCCTGCCTGAATGGGAGAGGACAACTCAGATCACGAGGGTGCTCCGAACTTTTGAATCCAGTAGGTGCTCCCAGTTGCATCGTCCACAGCGAATCCAATTCCGATTTCACTGATGTCATCGGAAAGAATGTTTTTCCGATGTCCAGGGCTGTTCATCCACGACCGAACAACCGAGCGGGCTGACCTCTGACCGCTGGCGACGTTTTCACGGATTGAACGCCACTCGTACCCAGCCTCATCAATGCGGTCCTGAAAATCCCGTCCATCGCTGCTTTGATGACCGAGATAACGACCGACGCGATCCATATCGTCGGCATGTCCCTGCGCAGCGATGTTGAGCTGGGGATCGGCCTTCAGACGCCCTAAACCGTGTTTACGCCTCTGTTTGTTGGTGAACCGAATCACGTCATCCCTGATGGCGTTCAGATCGCCGAGATTCTCCAACTTCAGTTTGAACGCCCCGGTGTGACCGGCTTGCATGGACACCCTGGCGACCAGACCGTCGCCCTTGATCTGATCGGCATCAATGAAACCTGTTTCAGCAGATCTGCTGTTGTACGCGGATGCGGAACGCACCATCTCACCAGAACGTGTTTCCAGCGAAACCATGGGCCACGCCCCTTTCGCCGATAGCTTCAAGCTGAAATGGTGATCATTCGGTACATCTAATTCATAAAGTTTCTCCTCACCAGAGGTTTGCAAACGTCCTTTGACGCGCCGGCCTGAACGGAGTGTGAAAGTCATCTGTCATTCATAAAGGAACCAGGTCGGCCTGGCCCCCGACAATCAGACGTTTTTCAGCTCTTTTCAGGGAGTTTTCAGAGAGGCCTTCTTAATCCGATCCCCCTGGCGGATGGAATCGACCACCTCAAGGCCATCAGTCACCTGACCGAACACCGCATAGCGACCATCCAGTTCGGGCAATGGGCGCAGGGCGATATAAAACTGAGCACTGGCGGAATCGGGTGCCTGCGATCGAGCCATGGCGACCGCCCCGCGCTCGTGGCCGAGTTCAAGATCGGCCAGTTCACTCGGATTGGATGTGATTCGGTTGTAACGCGGGGACTCTTCGCCTTTGAATTTCACTTCCAACGGAATCTTTCGCTCCTGACCAGTGTCTGGGTCGACGAATCCACCAGTGCCAAGTTTGCTGGTGAGGGTGGAGCGATCACTGGATTGGGGATCGCCTCCCTGGACAACAAAAGGAACCGGTTCGCGAACAACCCGATGGAACTGGGTGTCGTCGTAGACACCGCGACGGACCAGGTCAACAAAATTTCCAGCCGTGATCGGTGCTGCATCACCGTCGACAACAAGGGTGATGTCTCCTTTGTCCGTGCTGATCAGAACTGAGGCCTTGCCCTGCAGGCAAGGCGCAGCAGCCTGCTCACAGCTGGTGCTGACGACTGCACCTGTCGACGACCCACAACTGACCATGAGCGGGACGATCAAGAACAGAGCCCAGAGAAAAGGACGACGAAAAAAGTTGAAACGCATGCTGATCAGAGCCCTTCGAGGTTGACGCCAAGGAAACGAGCCAGCTCGGCGCCTTCCTGCTCCAGTTGAGCTAACGGCAATGGCTCTCCAACCCTGGTGAGTGGGAGGTCGCGCCGACCCTGGATGCGGAGTGAAACGCGACGACGGGCGTTGAACCCGTCCCGAACCTCCACTTTCACAGCTTTGACGTCTTTAAGAGGAATATCAACGCGAATGGGTTTGCGGAACCCGCGACGGCTGATGGTCACCAGCTCAGCATCTTTATCAAAACGGTTCACGCCAGACCCAACATCGACAGCGATCACATACCAGAGATAGGTGGCAAGCAATGCAGCAGCGAGGCTGTAAAGGCCCATGACCAACCCCTGCGGAACGAAAATCAGTGCGGCCGGATGGCCTAAGGGCAAGAGGTCGCGACCCAGGTAACTGGACAGGGATGCCAGCAGAAAACCAAGGCCTCCGGTGCTCACAGCAGCAGCCACGAGAA
>CAZJLQ010000206.1:0-3557 GCA_964546675.1 uncultured Synechococcus sp. | reverse complement strand
GCACCAGTGCTCAATCCCATCGTGCTGGCCAGCACCTGGGCCGCCTTCCCAAATCAACCCTGGCTGCTGATCGCGCGGCCGCTTGGAGCGTTTCTGATCGCCTTGCTCCTCAGTGCGCTGCTGGTGCAACTTCCCGAACCACAACTTTTGGAAGAGGCACTGCTGAGCGAGCGGCGTATGAGCCAACCACTCAGCAAGCTTGGGCTGCTCGATCGCAGCAGCGGCCTGATCGGTGCAGCCCTGCCGGACCCCAAGCCGCAACGGGTGGAACGGCCGTCCATCGGTCTGATCATCGATCAAAGCAGCCGAGAGTTTCTCGACCTTCTGGCACTGCTGGTGCTGGGTTGCATCATTGCTGCTCTGGTTCAAACCTGGCTGCCCCGCAGCTGGTTGCTCGCTGTTGGTGGAGCGCCAACCCTGTCCATCCTCGCGCTGATGATGCTTGCGGTGGTGGTGTCGGTCTGCTCCAGCGTGGATGCCTTCCTGGCCCTCGGCTTTGCCGCCCAGGTCACCCCAGGAGCCCTCTTGGCGTTCCTGCTGCTGGGGCCGGTGGTCGATCTGAAACTCGCTGGTCTGTTCACGGTCCTCCTGCGACCGCGTGCCATTGCCATCACAGCGCTAGCAGCCAGCGTGGGGGTGCTCTTGATCGGTCAATGGGTCAATCTTTGGTTCCTGTGACCGGGAGGAAGGCATGATCCGCAGCCTGTTGCTTCTGCTCTGGGGCTGGATTGTGCTCTGGAGTGTCCACTCCGGCCGGCTGGATCTGCTGTTGCGTGGCGTGTTCCACAGTTTGGTGGGAGCATCGGGCGTAGCGCTCGTGCTCGCTGGAGTCGTTCTGTTTCACCGCAACATCGCTCGACGCGAACGGGTGTCATGGCCATGGATTGCCTCTGGAGCGATGGCCATGGCTGTGTTGCTCATTCCACCCAACCCATCCTTCAGCGACCTTGCTTCAACCCGGCCGCAAGGTCTGCCGGAACCTCCCGATCTGGCCTTTGTTCTGCCACCCGAACAACGCACACTGACCGAATGGGTGCGACTGCTACGTGCGCAACCCGATCCGGATCTTGTCGAAGGAAGCCCAGTCAATATCAGTGGTTTTGTTCTGGAGCGGGACAATCAATCCGCCCAGATCGCTCGCCTAACCGTGCGTTGCTGCCTGGCTGACGCAACCCCTGCCGGCCTGCCCGTGGCCTGGCCAAGCGGCATGAAACCACAAGCCAATCAATGGCTCTCCATCCAGGGATCGATGGCTGTCGAGACGCGAGATGGTGTGAGAGTCGCTGTGGTCATTCCAAGGACCATCACGCCGATAGAGCGACCTGCTCGTCCCCTTGAGCCATGAAACGCAGGCTGTACGGACTGCTCGTGATTGCCAGCCTTGTGCTGATCGCTCAGCAACAACTCCTGCAGCGACGCCCACCCCGCTTGGTGGAGATCAAACCTGAACCGATCCATTCCGGCAGTGCCGCTCTGGATGTGCGATTCAGCCGGCCAATGCAACGCAGCAGCGTGGCCAAAACGAGTGTTTTAAACCCATCGCTCAAGCATCGCTGGCTCGGCACCGACACACCGCTTCGTCTAATCATCGATGCAGACCGGCCGGTTGATGCAGCAGTTGAACTCACTATTGCTGGAACAGACCAACGGGGGAACGCACTCCAACCCCAACGTTGGTGGTGGGACCCTCGACCGTGGTTGCTGGTAAGCCGGGTAACGGGCAAAGGAGAGCAGTTGCAACTGCTGACCAGAGAGGGACAGTGGCAGCCATTAAGCCCCGTTTGGTCGCAGATTCAAACCATTGTTCCCCTTGGTAACGGACGGGGAGTCGCCATGGTTAGCAGCGACGGCAACCGAGAAGAGAGGATCTGGTGGAGACGGCTCATCCCCCATACGATTTCAACACAGAGGAGTGAACTCACCGAACCGACAGCACTGGCCCTCGAACCACTGCTGGAGAGTGATGTTCTGTTCGCCCATCTGAGCAGCAACCTGATCGGCGATCTGCTCGTTCAATCTGGAGGACTCACCCCAGGCAGTGAACGTTTCGAACTGCTCCGATCCAGCGGGAAACGGCAGCAACTCGACCTGCTGGCCTCAGGACCGATGCAACTTCTGCCCGGTGGAGGTGGGCTGATTGTGCCGACCTACAACGGCCTGACACTGCGACCATTGATTGATACGGACAAGCCTGCCCAGGTGCTCCCAGGCAGCCGTGAGGTGGGAGCTCTTTGCGCAGCCTCCGGCCGCGCCGTGCTGATTCGACATTGGCCGGATTACCGACGGTCCATCGAACTGATCATCCCAGGGTTGGCCCCCAAACAACTCTGGCTGGGTGAGCAGGCAGTGCTGGCCGTGAGCTGCAACAGCGGTGGAGACCGGATCTGGGCTGTCCTCGGCAGTTGGCAGGGAGAGGAGGGTCAGCACGAAATCATTCAAATCAATGGTGATGGAACCGTTCGTGATCGCATGAACTTGAGTCCATGGACGCTCAAACCAGGGACACCTCTTCAGTTCGATCCGATCAGCCAGCAGCTCCTCCTGACAGTCACCAAAACAGAACTAGAAAACGGCAGACCAGGATTCATCAATGCAACTCCCCTGTCGTGGGATCGGATCCTTCCGGTTGCGATCAACGAGGCCCACTGGTTGATCGCAGGTTGAGCATGATTCCGCAACTGTTTTTACAGTCTGATTGAGCTGCTGGATCCCCATGGGTCTGGAGATCCTTGTGCTGGTGGTGATTGCACTGCTCACGGTGCTGTTGATCTCGGATCAGGGCTCTGGCTGACCCTGATCCGAAGCGATCAGAAACTGAACGTCACCCCTGTACCGACGTGATGTTGCCAACCTTGCCCCCAGCCAGGTGCATCGACGTCGCTGTAGGTGGGCTTCCAGTGCGCAAAGAGAACAGCATCGCCAATCGGGACAGACACCTCGAGCTCTCCTGCGAAGTCAGTGCGCTGATCCAAGCCCGAATAGCTACCGGGTACATAGAAACGGGGACCAACATCAAGGGTGATGTTGATCTGATCGAAATTGAAACCAACGCCAACCCTCGGGTCGGTGTAGTTCCCCATCCAGACACCATCAGATTCCCAGCCCTGGCGATGGGACAACGAGAGGAACACGCCATCAATCAGATCTTCGATGCCATCTCCTAAGGCAAAGTCGACGTCACCATCGCCAAGGGCCCAAACCAGCTCAGCACCCACTTCATTTTTCAGACCCTGAATGTCGTCGCCTTGGTCACGGGTGACGTAATAAGGCAACCAATCAACAGACAAACTCAGGCGGTCATTGGGAGCGTATCGGACCTGCACGAAGCCACGAACGTCCGATCTCTTCAACCTGCTGTCATGGGATCCGTGATCGTCATGGCCGGCATGGTCGTCGTGACCTTCATGGTCGTCGTGGTCATCGTGATCGCTGTGATCAGCATGGTCATCGTGTGCTTCGCGCGACGTCCTGGCTAAGCGACGCTTGGCACGGTGGTGATGGCCTTCATGGTCGTGATGGTCATGGTCATCGTGATCGGCATGATCCTCATGATCATC
>CAZJLQ010000205.1:0-3573 GCA_964546675.1 uncultured Synechococcus sp. | reverse complement strand
GTGATCGCGCTTATCTCCCCGCCGCCGACCAGGCGGCTCGGCTGCGGGAACGGCAGCAGGCGCTCTTTGCGGTGGAGAGTCGCAGACCGTTGCCTGCCTTTGACATTCTCGGCTTCAGCCTTAGTTATGAGCTGGGTGCCACCAACATCCTTGAGATGCTGGATCTCTGCCAGGTTCCGATCCGGGCAGCGGAGCGGGGCGATCGTCCGCTCACCGACCCTGCATCACCGCCATTGATCTTCGCTGGCGGCCCCACTGCCACCAGCAACCCGGAGCCCTACGCCGCATTCTTCGACTTCATCGCCCTGGGTGACGGTGAGGAGCTTCTTCCGGAGATCGGCCTCGTGGTCGCCCAGGCGAAAGCGGAGGGTCTGAGCCGATCGCAACTGCTGCGGGATCTGGCCCTGGTGCCGGGGGTCTACGTGCCTTCCCTCTATGGCGTCGGCCCAGACGGCGTCACGCTCAAACCTCTCCACGCTGAGTTGCCGGAGCGGGTGCTGCGCCGTGTTGCGACGCCCATGCCCCATTACGCGATGGGTCTGGTGCCCCATGTGGAGACGGTGCACGATCGGCTCACGGTGGAGATCCGTCGCGGTTGCACCAGGGGCTGTCGCTTCTGTCAGCCCGGCATGCTCACTCGCCCGGCCCGGGATGTGGAGCCGGAGGCGGTGATTGAGGCGGTTGAGACGGGCATGAAGCAGACCGGTTACAGCGATTTCTCCTTGCTGTCGCTGAGCTGCAGCGACTATCTGGCCTTGCCGGCGGTCGGTGTGGAGCTGCGCAATCGTCTGGCCGATCAGAACGTCACGCTTCAGCTGCCGAGCCAACGGGTCGACCGCTTCGATGAGGACATCGCCCACATCCTCGGAGGCACCCGCCAGGCCGGGCTGACCTTTGCGCCGGAGGCCGGCACGCAGCGGCTCCGGGACATCGTGAACAAGGGCCTCACCGATGACGACCTGCTCAGTGGCATCCGGACCGCCATGCAGAACGGCTACCGCAAGGTGAAGCTCTACTTCATGATCGGGCTGCCGGGTGAGACCGACGCCGATGTGCTCGGTGTCGCAGAGACCTGCGTGATGCTTCAGCAGCGCTGCCGCGACCTGGGGCGCTTGAACCTCAACATCACCATCAGCAATTTCACGCCGAAGCCCCATACGCCGTTTCAGTGGCACAGCGTGTCGTCCTCAGAGTTTCTGAGACGCCAAGGCCTTCTGCGTGATGCGTTCAAGAAATTGCGTGGGGTGAAGGTGAATTTCACGGATGTGCGCCTGTCGGCGATGGAAGATTTCGTTGGCCGCAGCGACCGGCGTCTGGCGCCGGTGATTGAAGCTGCCTGGCGAGCCGGTGCAGGGATGGATGCCTGGTTTGAGTCGCTCGATCGCACCTATGCCGCATGGACAGGGGCCATCGCCGAGGCCGGCTTGGAGGGCCGCTACCGGGCGATGGAACTGGGGAGCTGGAGTGCGGTGGCCGCCCTGGACCGCAACGATCTGGAGGCGTTCTGCGCGCAACCCCTGCCCTGGGATCACATCGACAGTGGAATCGACAAGGGTTGGCTGGCGCAGGATCTGCAGCGGGCCCTGGCGGCAGCGGTGGTCCCCGACTGTTCGTTTGACGGTTGCAGCAGTTGCGGAGTGTGTGGGCCGGACCTTGGCCACAACGTGGTGGTTCCAGCCCCGGAGGTTCCCATCCAGGTGCCGACCCAGGCCCCGCCCAGCGATCGCTGTTGCCGGCTTCGGATTCGCTTCGCCAAGACCGGTGCGATGGCGCTTCTGAGCCACCTTGATCTGATGCGCATGCTGGAGCGTGCTCTGCGCCGCAGCGGTTTGCCGATCAGTTTCACGGGAGGCTTTCATCCGTTGCCAAGGATTCAGATCGCATTGGCTCTGCCCCTCGGGGCGGAAGCCCACAGCGAATGGATGGATCTTGAATTCACCGAAACGCTCCCCGAGGCGCACCTGATCGATCGACTGCAGCCGCTGTTGCCCGCGGGGATCAACCTGCTCGAGTGTCGGCAGGTGCCGGTCAGCGGCCCGAGCCTCTCCCAGCGGATTACGGCAGCTGTCTGGAGTTTTGATCTGTTTCTCGAAGCGGAAAACAACCGGGATGTCGCACCGGTGGATTGGTCGGCGGCTGTCGGAGCCGTCGTTGCGTCGGAGTCGTTGATCTGGCACGACACCGATAAAAAGGGACGTCCCCGCCAGCGGGACTGCCGACCTTCTCTTCAGGCTCTGGAGTGCCTTGGTTCACCTCAGGAGCTGCGCATTCGCCTGCGTCTCAAGGCCGAGGTTGATGCCATGGGCCGGAGCATTCGGCCGATGCAGATCCAGCATTGGCTGACAGAGCATCTGCAGTGCAGCATTGGGATGGACCGCCTATGCCGTGACGGGCTCCTTCTCTCAGAGTGCTAGTTTCTGAAGAGGCCGAACGGATGTTTCAGAAACATTCACTCGTCTTACGCGGTTGACCTTGCTTCAGTTCAAGCAGCCCGAAACCAGTTCCCGATAGGCGGTTCGTTCCGATCTGAGCCCAGGGAAAACCAGAGGAGTTCCTTCACTCCGCACCATTCAGGTCTTTAAGACCTCAATTGAATTTTTTTGCCCCCCGCATTGGATGGTCGTCAGACATCTGTGCGGATTAGAGCTCTTTGCGGGCTCCAGCAGTGTTCATCCATGCCCCAGCAAATTGTCATCGCTGAGCAATTGCGGATCGCCGCAGTGCTCACCGATGATCGTGTTGATGAGTTAATCGTTGCGCAGGGTCGATATCAGATCGGTGATGTTTATCTCGGCACCGTTGAAAATGTTCTGCCGGGAATTGATGCAGCCTTCGTCAATATCGGAGAGAGTGAGAAAAACGGCTTTATTCATGTCACTGATCTCGGCCCTCTGCGGCTGAAGAAAGGATCCGCCGGGATCACCGAACTGCTCGAGCCTCGCCAGAAGGTTCTGGTGCAGGTCATGAAGGAGCCGACGGGCACCAAAGGTCCGCGGCTCACAGGCAACCTCGCCCTGCCAGGGCGTTACCTGGTGCTTCAGCCCCATGGTCAAGGCGTGAATATTTCACGCCGGATTGGTGCCGAATCCGAACGCAACCGCCTGAGAGCGCTGGGTGTGCTCATCAAACCTCCCGGGGCCGGACTGCTGATCCGCACCGAGGCCGATGGCATCAGTGAAGACTTGCTGATTGACGACCTCGAAGCGCTCTTGCGCCAATGGGAAGCGATTCAGCAGGCGGCGGAAACCGCGTCACCACCGGTTCTGCTCAATCGTGACGAGGACTTCATTCATCGCATCCTGCGCGATCACATGGGTCCCGATCTGGTTCGGGTTGTCATCGACGATCCGGCCGCAACGGATCGGGTTACCAGTTTCCTGGGACAGGACGGGTCGAATGTGCTCGTCGAAGCCCACAGCGAGCCCTCCGAGCTGCTGGAGCATTACCGGATCAATGCAGCCATCCGCGATGCGCTGAAACCGCGCGTTGATCTCCCCTCCGGTGGCTACGTGATCATCGAGCCCACCGAGGCTCTCACGGTGATTGATGTGAACTCGGGATCGTTCACCCGCT
>CAZJLQ010000204.1:0-3579 GCA_964546675.1 uncultured Synechococcus sp. | reverse complement strand
CGGGGTTTGTTCCTGATTCATCAGTGCTTCGACGACGTGCGTTGGAGTCGTCGCGGCAATCGTCTGCAACTGGCCTGTCGACGTCCGGTCAACGATGGGGACAACCCGGATCCTTGAGCTCTCCCCGCAGCCAGCCCAGGGCCTGGGCGGTCAGCTGCTCAACCTCTGGATCCGGTCCGTTGTTCACCAATCGCGCCAACGCAGCTGAAAGCAGTTCGGCTGCGCGACGATCACGGCGTGTTTTCAGCTGATGCCACTGGCGATCGCCAATGCTCAGATCCGCATGAAGGTCTCTGGATTTCTCCAGTGAGCCTTCAGGCCAAACAGGGGGTTGTCCGCTCATGCCGGATGGTCAGGATGGGATCCAGTTGCCCTACAAGGATGCAGGTTGAACGGGGGGGAGGACCGGGGAGGCCCAGACACCCGTTGCGCTGGTTGCATGCTGCTTCAAAACTGATTCAGCAGGGCCAGTGCCAGTCGAAATCCAATGAGCACGGAGGTGTTGCGAGCCGCCGCTGGAGACAACGGCAGGCAACGGGTGAACTCCTGCTTCAGAATCGCCCTGCAGGCTGGACGATCAAGCCCCAGGGAGGTGCCCAATTCTGGAGGATTCTGCGTTGGGGTGGAACCGGATTTGCCGCCGCTTGGTTCCTGGCCAACCTTTGAGTCAATAAGGCGCGGGTTGCAAGGGTGTCAGGCAACCAGTTCTGGATTGTTCTGTTCGACGACCACGAGCGAAACGGGACGCTCGGATTCTGGATCTGCCAGGGGTGGGACAGGCAGTTCGGCGGGTTGAGGGAGATCCTGGCCACGCAACCAGGCGTGATGCAGGGCTCGACGGCGGCGGTCTTCTCCAAGGACAAGACGATCTGCCGCCGCTCTCGGACTTTCACCAGGAAGCACTGCAGTTCTCAGGCAGATGCCAAAACCATGGGCTTCAACCTGCACGTGCCCTTCCATCAGGACAACCTGGAACTGCCAGCCCTTCAGCCATCGGACTCTGAAGGGATTGGTCATGAGAGTCCTCATGGAACGCGCTCACCCTATGGCCCCGCGTGAACCCCGCAAGGTGTGGTGTCAGGGAATGCGTTCAGACCTCGGTGGGACGAGGTTTCTTCGCAGACCAGATGCGAGTCATGAAGTGGGATTCGGCGTGAATACCTTCAAAACCTGCATCGGATAAACGTGTCTCGATGTCATCACTGATGTAGTCCCGGTAATAGGGTTCGTGAAACACCTTGCGGAAATTGTCGAGCGCGGTGTCGAACTGTGGCGAATCGGCCAACTGCACTGAATCGGCAAGAACCAGAACTCCGCCCGGTTCGAGAACCCTGCAGCACTCATTCAGGACGTTTTGCCTGGCTTCACCGGGCAGTTCATGGAGGAGAAACACGCAGGTGACGGCCTGTAATCCGTGATCCTTGAACGGGAGTTGTTCGGCGTTGGAGCGGACCAGTTGAACAAGATGGTCGTTGCTGTCGTTCAACCAGCGGTTGGCTTGTCTGAGATAAGCCGCTGAGAGATCGGCTCCAATCAATTCCGCATGGGGCAAGGTGCGTTGAATTTGCTGAAGCATGCGACCAGTCCCAGTCGCCACATCGAGAACCCGCAGCGCTGATGGGGAGCGGTCAGAAAAATGACGGAGCCCCCGTTTCAGCGGGGCAAGTACGCGTCGTCGCATGGCATCTGCTGTTCCGTTGAACAGGATCTCGACCTGCAGGTCGTAGAGAGATGCGGAGTGATCGCTGAGGTATCCGTCGGTCTGGTGGTGGAAATTCTGGAGGTAGTAGTCGGGGTAGATCGAAGCTTCTGTTTCATCGGGAAGGTCCCGGACGTTTCGATCACGCCGGCGGTCCCATGTTGAGGGCAGGTCCAGCCAAACAAGCGGGTAGCGGCTGGCCCAATCGAGCCACGGAGCTTTGAAGAGTAGATCCACTGGATAGACACCCTCTTCGGCGTCCTGCCAATCCCGCTCCTGCAGTGCGGACATGGACCGTCTGAGCTCATCGAGCAGTTCGGACGACACCGGCTCTGTTTTTGGAACCGTTTCCGGAGCCATCAACTCCATCAGCTTGGTGCTGAGCTCCTTGTGGGCGAGACCGGCGATGGTTTTTCCCTGCTGGAGGGTCTGGTACGCCAGCTTGCTAAGAGGAGTCGACGCCATGGACCTCAGCGAAACACCGCCCATTACAGCCGAAATCACCCGCTGACGTGACCGGACGCTCTGAGCAGCTTCACGCTGGGCCCTTGAGGCCGATCCCATGGAACGCTGGGGCCGTCCCCATGAAACCTATTGGTCGTTCTCACCGCCGCCTGATTCGCTTCTGATCACAATCACGGCTGCTTGAGTTTGAGACCGTCTTTTCAACGGAAAAATTCAGACAGTTCGAAAATGATCCCTGCGTGGCCAAGCAATGCAAATCACGAACCCGCTTGCCATGGCTGACAACTTATTGGTAATACTATTTGGTCTGAAATGTTATTGATCAAGTTGGATGAGGTTGCATGGTTCTTTTGGGATAAGTCTCTTGACTGGCCCAGGAAAACCCATGATTTGAGCCTGTGTATAAAGCCCTGATTAAGCTGAAGTTGGATGTGTTGTTATGGGTTCTTTAGTCTCCAGAAATTGGGGTTTTAATTGAATGATGTTTTGAACTTTGGGGTATGTAGTCTTCGCTTCAATGATTCAATGTGATTGAGCTGACGGTCCTGTTGAATGATAATCGTCCCATTCATTCGCTCCAGGTCTTCGGATTGCGAATGGCTAACAACGCTCCATGTTTTTTCAGCGTCCTGGAGATCGTTCCCCGTTCCCATCTGCGTAAGCGGCCGTTTTCATTCGGCATGGCGTTGTTGACACAAAAAAGCCCCCCATCTTGGAGGGCTTTGCAGGAACAAAGATTGAACTCTGTCCGAGGGACTGAATGTTGCTCCTTGCGAAGAATCAGGCGTCGTAGTACATGGTGAACTCGTGCGGATGGGGCCGCTGGCGGAGTTGTTGTACCTCCTCGTATTTGAGGTCGATCCAGTTATCGATGAAGTCATCGCTGAACACACCACCAGCGGTGAGGAAGGCGCGATCTGCATTCAGCGCTTCAAGAGCACCATTCAGGGATGCGGGAACAGTCTTCTCGGGATTTTCGGAGAATTCACGCAGCTCGTCTTCGGACAGGGAGAACAGGTCGCGTTTCTCGATGGCACCCGGGTCGATCTGGTTCTTGATTCCATCCAGGCCGGCCATCAGCATGGCGCTGAAGGCGAGATAAGGGTTGGCGAGAGCATCGCCGGATCGGAATTCGAGTCGCTTCGCTTTGGGGCTTGGGCCTGTAAGAGGGATCCGCACCGCAGCTGAGCGGTTGCCTTCGGAGAACACCAGATTGACAGGCGCTTCAAAACCTGGAACCAGGCGCTTGTAGCTGTTGGTGGTGGGGTTGGTGAAGGCCAGGAATGCCCTGGCGTGCTTCAGGATTCCACCGATGTACCAACGGGCTGTCTGAGACAGGTTCGCGTCCGTTCCCTCGCCAAACATCAGGGTGTCGCCACCTTTCCAGAGGCTCTGGTGGACGTGCATGCCGGCGC
>CAZJLQ010000203.1:0-3595 GCA_964546675.1 uncultured Synechococcus sp. | reverse complement strand
AGACGCCCATCATCAACAGGAGATCGGCAAGGAGCACCGTCAGGGCGAGGTTGCGCGGCAGCTGTGATGCCTTCTGGCCGTCTGACACGGGCAGGAGAGGCATCAACATCGCCCCTGCCGCCGGTAGCAGAACGATCAGGGAAAGCCAGGGGAAGGACTGCGTAGACGCGGCGAACAACGGCAGCTCTGCGTCCATTCCATGACCTAAATCGTGAACAAAGCTAACAGCTTTCGATGCCAAGCTTGGGTAGAACTACCCATCTTCAGCCGGTTGCCAGTGGCTCCCTGATGTCTGGAGATTGAGGACCGGAGCGCGGCTTGCCACACCAGCCGCTTCCCAGGTGCGCACCATCGCCCGGCTGACCATCGTTCCCTTGTCTTCGGAACAGAGGGCAATGATGCTGGGCCCTGCCCCACTGATCGCGCAGCCCCAGGCGCCCGCCTCCAGTGCCGCTGCTTTCACCTGTTCTCCCGCTTTGATCAGCCGCCAGCGGTAGGGCTCGTGAAGTCGATCGTGCATCCCATCCGAGATCAGGTCCCCATTGCCGGTTCGCAACCCCTGCAGCAAAAGGGTGAGGGCGCCAAGATTCACGACGGCATCGCTGACCGGAATGCCCTTCGGCATGGCGCGGCGCGCTTCGCTGGTGCTCAAACGAATCGAAGGGATCGCAACGACCGCTTTGACAGCGGGAGCCCATTCGCAGCGCACGACCCGCCAGCGCTGGGATGCAGCCTTTGCCGTCATGCAAAGCCCGCCGAGCAGGGAAGGAACCACATTGTCGGGATGGCCCTCGATGTCGATGGCGAGTTCGAGCAGCTTCTCCTTGCTAAGGGGTTCACCAACGAGCGCATTGGCGCCCATCAAACCCGCCACGATCGCGGTGGCACTGCTGCCAAGGCCACGCGCCGGGGGAACAGCAAGACGCACACGTGCTTCCAGTGCAATCGGCTCCAGAGCTGCCGCCTTCCAGACCCTTTGAGCAGCTCGATACACGAGGTTGTCTGGCCCTCCCCTGAGGTGACTTCCCTCGGTGCCTTCGATAATCAGTTCAAATCGCTCACCGCTGCCCTCGATTCGCCGCATCGCGAATCGGTTGTTCAGATCCACCGCGGCACCCAGACAGTCAAAGCCGGGGCCGAGGTTTGCAGTGGTCGCCGGTACGTCGACCACAACTTTCTGCCCAATACGGGGCTGCACCATCCCTGCCCAACTATTCAGGACAGTGTCTCACCTGACTCAGCAAGCATGCGGGCACGGCATGCGGCACTGAAAAGACCGGCTTGGGGATCGATCACGGCAGTGATCGGAAGATCCTCAACAAATCCTCGGAAACGCCCCTTCTCGCGCAAGGGATCGAGAAAAAGATCCGACCGGAGGCCATCCAACTGCTTGGCGGCCGTTCCTCCACCGATCCAGAGACCGCCTGTGCAGAGTTCATGGAGTGCCAGATCGCCAGCAGCTGCGCCGTAGGCACCAAGCCAGATCCCGCGAGCCTGTTGCATCAATGGGTCTCCCTGCTGGGCAGCAAGGCTCACCTGAGCAGGGAGATCGTTGGAGGAATCGCGTCGCCAGGCCTCGGCCACGTCTTGCAGTGGATGTGTCACCGCATCGGGGTTCTGGAGAAGCCAGCGGGCCACGTGCCCAAGGCCTGTACCACTGACAATCCGCTCGATCGACAGCCTGGCCAGGCCGAGATCCCGTTTGAGCCAGCAGGCCAGCTCCCACTCTTCAGCCGTGCGTGGGGCGAATTCTCGGTGGCCTCCTTCACAGCTCAATGCGATCAGTCCACGCTCGGTGCGAACCCCTCGTGCCATTCCAAGTCCAGTTCCCGCGCCGAGGATGGCGACCGGACCCGCATCCGCCACGCCCCGCTGCAGATCCACCTGTTGCTCACCACTGAAATGGGGCAGGCCATAGATCAGCACCCCGAAATCATTCGCCAATTCGAGTTGCCGCATCTCAGCTGCCTTGGCCAGATCCGATTCCCTAATGGTCCAAGGCAGATTGGTGATCGTCGCGGCACGATCTCGCACAGGCCCAGCAACGGCGATGCAGCCGTCACTGGGTGCAGAAATGCTGGATGGGCGATTGTTCAAAAAGCTCTGGAGCATCGGTTCGAGGGAGCTCCACTCACTGGATCTGAACCGTTCCTGATGCACGAGCTCCAGCTGGCCCTCGCGGAGGCTGTAGAGAGCGAGGAGTGTCTTGGTCCCGCCCATGTCGCCGGCCAACAGGGTGATGCCATCCATGTGCAGTCCCGTGAGGTCTTCTGTTCTCAGGCTGCGCTCCTCAGCAGTTGGTGGCAACAACTGTGATGAACAACCGGCTCAACGTTGCTTGAAAAAATTCAGGGGGAGAGGACCCCAGGTGGTGCTCTGTGGACCACCGTCATCCGCGTGGCCGCTGATGAGAATGCCGCAACCAAGATCGTGCTCAATCCGGATTCGGATCGACCCGCCCTTCTGGTTGGCTTTCAAATAAACCGGACCCGATTGTTCTGGGCTCTGAACAACCTCCAGCGCATCCCAGTTCTGATCACGCTCTAGAGAACGCAATGCCTCTAGGGCCTCGGATGCCGATGGCGCCATCACCCCGACCGTGAACCAGTTGAACATCGCCATGGCGGTTGAAAGTTCCCTGTGCAAGACAAGAATTTCTGCCCTGTCCAGATCCGGAGCCGATCGCAGACGGGCCAGGTCATCGAGCCTGCCAATGGGGGCTTTGGTCATCCCACGAACTCCAGCCCGGCGGCGCGTTCCGTGATCGCTTGTTCAGCAGCGGCAAGCAACGCATTCACAGCAACCATCCCCAGATCACCATCACGGCGGCTGCGCAGACTCACGGCGCCCTGGTCGGCTTCCTTGGCGCCGATCACTGCCAAAACAGGGATCTTCATCTGTTCACCATTCCGGATCAGCTTCCCGAGTCGATCGCCGCTGCGATCGACCGTTGCACGGATGCCTGACCTGGTCAGCTGATCCAGCAGCTGATCGGCGTAGGGCTGCACGTCATCAGTCACCGGCAACAGGCGAATCTGTTCTGGTGCGAGCCAGAAGGGGTAATCACCCGCATAGTTCTCGGTCATGATCCCGAAAAATCGTTCCAGGGATCCAAAAATCGCCCGGTGAATCATGATCGGCCGCTGCTTCGTGCCATCAGCGGCGATGTAATCCAGCTCGAAGCGTTCGGGGAGATTGAAATCAAGCTGAATCGTTGAGCACTGCCACATCCGGCCAATAGCGTCCTCGATCTTGAGATCGATCTTTGGACCGTAAAACGCACCTCCGCCCTCATCGATCTTGTAGGCCCAGCCCTTGCGATCAAGGGCTTCGACGAGGCCCTTTGTCGCCAGATCCCATACAGCGTCCTCCCCGATGGATTTCTCCGGACGGGTTGAGAGATTGATTTCGTAAGTGTTGAAGTCGAAGGTCGACAGGATCCGTTCGGTGAGATCAAGAATCCGCAGGATCTCATCACTGATCTGTTCGGGGAGACAGAACACATGGGCGTCGTCCTGGGTGAAGCCCCGCACCCGCATCAGGCCGTGCATCACGCCTGGACGCCCATAGCGATACACAGTTCCGAGCTCAGCCC